>CAXYUU010000219.1:0-6180 GCA_964292015.1 uncultured Acetobacteroides sp. | reverse complement strand
ACAATCATCTCGAAACGCTTGCTTAGCCGTTTTTATACCCAACTCGGCTACCATGCTTTGCATTCTCCCTGGGTTTAGCTTTACGGCTAATTCTGATGGTGTATTACCGTAAACGTGGTAGATGTCTGCTTGAACTTTAGCAAGGTCAGTATCATTTCCTTTCTCGCTTAAATTCTTCGTCGGCAGCTGCGAATCCGGATACGACGGAGTTCTTGCTTTCCGACATTGATTCTCTTCTTCCATTTTTTTCAGGTATTATTTGTTTCTCCAATCGCTTGGCTATCCAGTTCCGCATGTGGTCGACTAGGTTTCCGATCTCATCGTTAGGATTAGAAGATGCTTTTCTGAACTTCACAAACTCGTAAAGCCATTCGTTCATCTGTTCGGGGGTAAATCCAAAGTACGCTCGCATGTTGGCGAACATTTCAGATGGTTTGAAAATTTCGGGAAAATTCTCTATAAATACATACTTAGAAATAGAAGAAATAATACCAATATCATTATCAATATCAATATCAGTGTTTGCTTGATGTTTTGCTTTAGCAAAAGTTTTTCCCTTAGACTGAGTTTTTAAACCTCCCTTAGCCCCTATTTCAGACCGCTTACTACTTAGTATTCCGTCCTTTACCATACGTCGTTGTACCAAGTAATCACCCTCTATACATAGTACCTTATTTAACAGCAATTCACTTAATGCGCCGTTTATAACCTCACTAGTGTAAGGAAAATTTCTAGAAAGCTTACAAGCAAAATTCAAGCAAACATTTTCAGTTTGCTTGTCTGTTTGCTTTAGCAAAACTTTCCCGTACTCTTCTGACTTGTGCATTAAGCACATTATTCTAATATAAACTCCCGTTGCCGCAGCCGAACATTCCGCTAGTTTTTCGTCAATCATAAAGTCATTAACGTATAGAGGAAGGTAAGGCTGGTTTCTTCGTAGTGCCATAATTAGTCTGATTTAAACATGCTATAGGCATTTGATTCGTAAATGGTTAACGCTTTCGAGGTAGGTATGAAGCACCTCTTTTAGATCACTTTGCTTGTTCAGGTAGAAAACATGCCCATTGTAGTCCAGTTCGCACTCATTGACATTTTGCGTTTTACAAAATTCGATAGCCTCATTAACCGCCTTGGTGACGGTCGTTGTATCTATCGAGTTTTCAATGCTTTCGAACTGAACCACTCGGGATTTCATTGCAATGTGTTTCATCGTTATGCTTCAGCTTTAAAAACATCAATATTCATAAATGATTCTTTACCCAAGTAACATCCATTAGTGTATTGATGCAGGAAGTCAATCTGCTCTTCTTTCGTCATTTCCCTACTCGCTTTAAAGAATCCAGTTCCTAAAGTGGAGCTGTTTTGCATACTGGTTATTTTAAATCTGTACCCAAAAGCCGAACGCATATCAGCACCTAAAAAACAGGCTGGGCTAGTCGCTTCATTGACAGTTTCAAATAAGTTCAATTGTTTTTCCATGTCATTAAGTCTTGTGGGAAAAATCCTATCCGTTTTTTTAGCTGCATCATTTATTCCACCCCATACATTTTGCTGAAAAGATCAATCATACCTTCGTGAATTACCGTTTCTGTACCGGTAACCGCGTCGGCTATACCCTTCTTTTCTTGTATGAGTTCGTGCATACGTTCGTCGAAGGTGTCCTTGCCAAGGAAGTAGTAGGCCGTTACCGAATCCTTTTGCCCTAGTCGGTGTGCGCGGTCTTCGCATTGCTCACAGTCGGCATACGTCCATGGTGATTCGATAAATCCGATATTTGAGGCAGCGGTTAGGGTAATACCTACCCCAGCGGCTTTAATCGAGCAAACTATCAGCTGTACCTTTGGATCAGTTTGAAACCTATCTACAGCGTTTTGTCTGTCGGCAAGGCTATCGTCTCCCGTTATGCTTACACACTTAGGGAAATGCTTTTTTACCTCGGCAATTACGTCCTTTAGGTGGGCGAAAATGATAAACTTCTCTCCTGATTCGAGCATGTCGCTAATGAACTCGATAGCCTCCTTAATCTTACCTCGTGCTGAGATGTTTTTAAGGATTCCAATGCGTACCATAATCTCACCTCGAAGTGATTTCTGTATCTGATCGTCGGTAGCCTGTTTATACTGCTTGAGGTAGTTTATAAGGCTCTTTTCGGCTTCGTCGTACTCCTTGCGGGTGCTTATATCCATTACTACCGTTTGGCGTACCTTTTCGGGTAATTCCTTCAACACGTCTTTTTTCTCGCGTCGGTAAAAGCAATGGAGATTGAGGTAGTAGTTTAGCTCCTTTAGGTTGCAAGCATTACCTTCGCCCGAGCAGTACCGCTCGACAAACTTTTGATACCCCCCGAATCGGTGCATCTGTTGGATGATCCCGAGTTGTGAGATAAGGTCTTTAGGCTTGTTGATTACTGGCGTACCTGTGAGTGCAATGACATACTGCTTATCCTTACAAATGGCAGCAGCGAACTTGCTTTGCTGTGCCTGTACTGACTTGAAGCGGTGGCTTTCGTCGAGAATCACTCCATTGAACAACTTTATGTTATCCTTGAACTTGATATGCCTAAGCGTCAACTTTTGACCCTCTGGTATCTTTATTTCGGCAACAAAGTACTTTTTAAGGCTCTCGATGTTTACTATAAACACGTCCACCATATTCGACTCGTGAAATAGGGGGAATGTCCGCTTTACGCTGTCGGTAAGAATCATTGGCCGTAGCTTAGAAAACATTTCAATTTCTCGTTTCCAGTTTTCTTTTAGCGAATTGGGACAAATGATTAACCAAGGGCCAACCCCACTACCTACCATAGTTCCGATACCCTGCAGAGTTTTACCAACGCCCGGTTGGTCGGCACAAATTACCCGCTTATGCTCCAAGTTGAACGCTATACCTTCGTTTTGATAGTCTCTCGCAGGTTTTTTAAGAGGTATTTCTATCTTGAGTTTGGGGAGTGGAGGTATTACGCCTACTACCTCAGGGGTGATATCGTCGGCAAATTGAAAGCGGAACGTTTGCCCGAAGGCTCTAACCATTTGCTCATGTTCCCTTGGCACCGTCCAGTACTTGTTATTGTGGTCGAAGCGTCGACCAGGTAGGCACTTTACGGCACTCAGAATGCGCGGATTATATTCAAACTTTATGACAAATAAAGTTCGGGTTGATTCGATTAGCATGGGTCTTGTATTAATTCGATGTCTGACTCCCAATAAACTACAGATGACTTATAGAGCTTATCAAACATTAATTGTAATTCGGAAAAGTTAATCCTACTCAACCTGTTGTGTTCTTGTTCGTAGAAATTCTCATCCAGCTCTTCATACTTGGTTTCAAAGTATCTCTTTACAGCATCTTCAATGTTGATTGAGGTACTTGTTGTTTTTTTTGCACAAAGAGTAACGGTATTGTCTTCAAAGTCGCATTCCATTAAATCTTCAATACTGATCGCATTACCATCATAAGGCATTGCATGAGTGTAGCCTTCGGCTAAGGCTTCCGAAATGGTTAATTGCTTTTGCATGAGCTTAAAACTTTACCTGACTACTGCCCGTCATTTGCATTTCTGCCTTTGACTTGCTGATAATCGTTACACAAAAAGAGTACTGGTGAGTAGCGGCACGGTTGAGCCGTTCGATAAGAGTAAACACCCTGTTTTCCATCGCACAGGAAGCATCTGCTAGCTTAACTGCAATGGAGGGTGATAATGTTGCGCGTTCGTTGATGATGGTCGTTAATGCCACCTTTTTAGCCATATCTTGATTGTACTTAGCATCGGCTAACATCGTAGCAGTACGAGCCACATAAGAACCAAGAATGCCCCCTCTATTCGCGGCGGCATTCCCATCATCTTCGATAACTTCTTCGGTGGGGCTTTTCCCTATTTCTTCGGCTTCTAGGATCAGTTCCTCTGTTGTAGCTATTTTTTGCATTGAGGAAGATTGTTAATATCAACGATATCTTCCTTGAATCGAGATTGATCCCCGAGCCAAAAATGCCACTCGTAAAGCTTTTCAATAAACTTCAAAGGAAAGCCCAGTATATCTATACACCTGCATCCTTCTGTTAGAAGCACGACTTTAGCTAAATCATGTTCGTCAAAATCGTGACCTCCAAATATTCTACTCAGTTCTTTAATCGGAACTTTCCCACCTTCCAAACAAGGCTTTGCTAGGTCTGATAATGGGTGAAGAGCCAATGTAAATTCATCAGGCTCAATAAGGCCAATACCCCACCCGCTTTTGTGTATCAATTCAACCTCGTAACCTTTCTCTGTAATGACTATGTCGACCAGATCAAGTAATCCATAAGCCGGGTAAGGCGCTCCACCTTCGCCATCAATGTTGAATATTCCAGTTTGCGACAACATAAATTTAACACCAGTACCTAAGTATCTTTTCAACTCTTTTAGTTCCATTTTAGCCTATGTTTTTTGCATTGTAAACTAGTTAACTCGGGGTTGTCGTGAATGTTGCCAATAATTTTCATTGTGGTAAAATTCATGCTACCATAAGCCCACCACTCGCCTTCGAACCAAATAGCAACGTCAAATCCTTCATTACATTCTTCAACCTTACATACCCGTATGGCCTTATCTTTGCTTCCTGAAACGGCACATTCAGCAGTAAATAAATCGCCTCCAAATACGGTATTCCTAGAAACTATCCACATTTGCCCTACCGTTTCGGGAATGACTTCTAATTCCTGTCCTGTTTCTTGCTGTCTTATCCAAACTGATCTGTCGTTATGGTGAATTAAGTCACCACGCCACCAATCATTAAAAAAATCAGCTTGCTCTTTATCTTTTAGTTTTCCTCTAAAAATTATTGGTCTCATTTCGTCTTCTTTTTAGATGTTTTAGCCTCAGCCCATTCAATCAGCTCCTTTTCGGAGAACACCAACGTTTTACCAAACTTACCATGAGGAATTAGACGCTTGCCTGTCTTGTAGTATAGCGTCGATTTGGTCATGCTATAGCCGTTTTCGTTGAGCATTTTAACCGCTTCGTCAACAGACATATTTGTTTTCAGTACCCGAGACTTTGGCGGCTGTTCTTTGGCTTTGAACGTATCACCCAAGATGTCTTTTAGCTGTCCTACCGTCAGCATGGCAATAGGGGTGTCTTCTGTGATTGTTGCCATTATACTGCCTCCTTTTTACGGTTGAGTAGTCGACTTAAGAATGATTGCTTTGCGGCTTCGGGTTTAGCGAAGTCTTTGAGTAGGCACTTGCGCCCATCGGCGAAGTGAAACATTGGGTATAGGTGTGAGGTATGAGCAAATTCTACCTTTGACACATTCGCTGCCTTAGCAAGTAGTTCACGCTCGATAGGGCTTATATTCTCGACGCAGTCTTCGTAGTATTCCGAAGTGCTTAGGTTGCGCTTTTCGCTCCACTTAATACCCTCGGGAGTGCAAAGGATGGCAATTGCGGTAAATACGTTACTCTCCATACCTGTAACGTCGTTGATTACCGCGTGCTCTTGACTACCAAGCGCACAAATAGATACTCCATGATCTAATGATAGCTGCTTGAAAGTAGCCTTTATCTTAGCCTCGGTGGCCACGAGTGAGTTGATGCGAGAAATGCGGTTATTATCGTCGTGCTTAACCCCATTCCCCGAAAGCATCCCAACCAACCTTTCTGATGCTTCCGCGTGAAATTCACCCGCTATATAGATCGGGGCAAATAGCTTGCTGCTGGTGTCTTTGGTATTCGGGTTGGTTGCTGGCTCGAATGGCTGCATATTATACTGCGATACATGTTTACCGCTGGCTGTCTTAATTGTTTGCCTGTAGATTTTGATTCCTTTGTGCTTCTCGATGTCGTTGATTCGGCTGGCCAGCCTAAAGCATCTGAACTTGTTTAGAGCCTCGATGGCCGTTAGGCTGTTACCAGCTTGCAGATAGTCGAATATTTGCTTTTCCTGAGACTCGGTTGTTTTAGTATTTTCGTTAATGTTGCTAGCCATTGGGAGTGGTTTAAACGATGGATATTACAATATTGTCGCTGTTGTACGTCTTCAACTTTTTAAGGTCTTCGACTATACCCTCAGCATCTTCCTTACTGATCCTATAGCCTGCTTTCTTATCCGTTAGGCAAACGCCCTTATTGATTCGGTAGCCTACGTATTGGGTTATGCCAGTGCCTTTAAAATATACTTCGATCATGTAGGTAGGTTTTTCGTAC
>CAXYUU010000218.1:0-6184 GCA_964292015.1 uncultured Acetobacteroides sp. | reverse complement strand
ATTACAAAGGGGGCGTTTTCTTTGGGTATGGGTAAAAAAAATGGTCGTGGGCACCACCCCACGACCAACACCTAAATCACGACCTAAACATCAACTCTTTCAAGCAATGTTTATTCTTCTTAAATGCACTTATTTAGTACCTAGTTAACTTTAGGTAGATTATTTTACCTTGCTTCGCTTCATAAGCTCGTCTATTTGTCGTAGCGCAATCTTTGGATTGGCAATAACATTACATCCGGCAATACATCCACCTTCACAGCTCATAATCTCAACAAAGTTGCCCGGGCACGCTTTGGGGAATTGCTTCATGGCGCGTATTTGTGCTTTGTCGATTCCGTTAATCACGAGAGGCTCAACGTTAGCGGTAGGTGCATAGGCCAAAACGGCGTTGGTTACCCCACCCGAGTAGCCGAATCCACGAGCAACATTGGTAATGTTAGCATCGATAGATTCCTTTTCTGCACTTGTAATTTCGATTCCATGGGCTATTAGCAGAGCACCAAACTCTTCGAAGCTGAGCACGAAATCTACATTCGGATCGTAAAAAGCCTCGTGACGTTTACCTGTACAGGGCGCTATCATCACAATAATCCCATCGGGATACTTCTCGCGTGCTATTTCGGCGGTGTAGTACATTGGCGATTTGGTGTGCGACACATATGGCTTTAACTCGGGGATATGACGCTCTACCAAGTTTACGTAGGATGGACAGCACGAGGTGGTCATAAATGGTGCTCCTTCCTCCATACGTTCAACAAATTCTGCCGATTCGTGTTGGGTGGTAATGTCGGCACCAAGTGCAACCTCAATCACATCGTCGAATCCGAGCTCTTTAAACGCACCAATGATATTTTCCATCGGAACTTTAAACTGACCCGCAATGGCAGGTGCTACCATGGCTATCACCTTTTTTTCCGACTTGAATCCTTTGTAGATCTCAACAAAGTGGGTCTTTTCCATAACCGCACCAAATGGACATGCTACTACGCATTTGCCGCAGTTAATGCATTTTTCTTTGTTGATCCGCTCTATGCCAAGCTCGTTTTTAGTAATTGCTCCTACCGGGCACGATTCCTCGCATGGTACCGGTTGGTAGATAATGGCGTGGAATGGGCATACCTTAAGACATTGTCCGCAGTTTACGCACTTATGCGACTCTATCGATGCTTGTCCATTTGTGAAAACGAATGCATCCTTGTTGCAGTTCATGGTACACGGACGAGCAACACATCCTCGACACATATTCGTTACCACGTAGTTTGCCTTTACGCACGAGCTACAGGCCTCGTCAACCACCGTTAGCATGGTGTCGGTTACCTTTTTTCTGTCGAATGCCATATGGGCGTATTCAGAAAGGGGGGTAAGCTCATCCTCCTCATCTTCTACATTAAATCCAAGCAGTGCCATCAGCTTGTACTTGATTACTGCTCTGTCTTTGTGAATACAGCAGCGCGATGTTTCGCTATATCGAGGGCGCATCTCAATTGGAATTCTGTCGATTTCCTGTTCGATGGTACCTTCGTGGAGCATTTGTGCTATTCTCGTTAGCAGCTCGCGGCGAATTAGCATTGCGTTGTTAGTAACAGCCATTACTTTCCTCCTATTTCTTGCTTTATTAACTCGATTATTTTGGATGCCGATGCTTCTCGGATTAACATCCCATTTACTTCTGCGTAGGGAACTTTTACAGGTTTTTCGCTGTTGCAGTACCCTACACATGGTGATTCTTTAGCGATCACCTTTTTTTTAATGCGCTGTAAGGATTTCTGGTAATATCCAGAGTTTCGATCTGCCCATTACGTAGCAGAGCGTTCCTGAGCGTATTTTTATAGCTGTCATTAGTTAAGCTTTAGGTTTGCTTTTTTAGTTCGTGTTTTGGTATCACGTATCATAATTTCACCATAAGAAGCCGTAGCGTTATCCTTTAACTTCTGTTTGGTGTCTGAATTAGCGTTTGTTAATCTCAACTTAAATAAACTGCAGTCGAACTTCTTTTAAAAATTTCTCTTCCAGCAGTTTTGCTATTCGTTTTATCACATTCCTGCGAATTTCCAACTCTACGGGTAGGTTGGGATCTTGGTGTGCGATGTTGATTTTTGTTCCTACTACAAAATCGACAATGTCGTTTTGTAGTAGCATGTGAACTATTTCTACAGCGGGACCATCTCCTGCAACCTCTCCAGAGGTGTGTGCTTCGAGGATTTCGGCAACCCGTCCTATGGTGAGTATCCCTTCGGTTATAAGGTCAACTCCTTCCATTGTTGAGGTGGGAGGGAGGCCTGATTTGCCAACATTAAATCCAACTTCAATTTCTTTGTCAAACTCTCGCGAGAGAATTTGCGCTGTCGTTCCTCCACAAATAATCTTTTTGCCTTTATACGATTGGACTATGGAGGCTAAGTACGTATCTTTTTGCTCGTGGAATGGAGGTCCCGTACAAATAAGAAGATGCCTTGGCTCCCTAAAGTATACCACTGCACACGTGGTGTCATCCTTTGCGATGTATATGTCGTTGTTTTGTGACTGCTGCACAATTTTTTTTGCAAGTGTTGTTGCCGAAAGATTCGGTTTTTTATTTAACTCGCGGAGTATGTACTTTGCTACAGCCTTATCTCCCCATCCAAAGGGCATTTGTCGTGTTCCCATACCCGATTGGGTAACCCCATCTGAAAAAATCACCATTCGGTCTTCCTTTTGGGCGCTGAAGTGAGAGTGGTACATTACCTTTTGGCGTATGTTGCACTCCTCTAATGTGATACTCTGTTTTTCGGGAGTTATCACCTTGCCGTTGCGGATAAGAAGGTACGATGGGTTGTCGTACTCCACTACGTGGGTTTCACCATCCGACTCTATATCTACAATGGTAAAAGTAGCGTAGCTAATTTTACGTTCGCTATCAACAGGTAGCGTTTTCATTATAGTATGCGCTATTCGGCCTATAGGCTCCTTTAACAGCGTGTAGTTAACTGCCATCGATGCGGTAAGCGACGCCAGTACGTTGGCTTTTATACCGCTACCCAAACCATCGGAGAGTACCATTACCAAGCGGTTCTCCTCCTTAATCTTTTTTGATAGAAAGACATCACCGCATACAGGTCGACCTTTGCAGTTGTGCTGCCACATGTCAACTTCTATGAAAAATGGGCTATCTTTCACTGCTTTCTTCTATTTGGTATGCCTCAAGGATGGTGTTGAGCATCGATTCGGTTCGCGATGCGTTCTCGCCAAGCAGGTAGGCAATTTTTTGTACCGTTTCCAGGTTTTCTAGAATTACGGTTTGGGTTCTCTTTATAATCTCGTCGTTACGCACTTCAGGAACAATAAGGTCGCGCATGATGCCGCACACAATTTTATGCTTGTGTACGGTAAACACCGATACCTTGAATATCTTATCGCCAAAACGAACGTCGCGCTCAATAATATCCTTTCCCGTGTTAAGAACCGACGAAAAAAGCTTGTGGAATGGCACTAGCTTGGTTACGTTGGCACCTGCAAGTCCTGGATTTGCTTCATTGATCATCTCGATTTCAGCCCCCATCATCTTGGCGAAGCTTTTGTTCGATTCAATTACCTTCATATCTTCATCTACAAGTAAAATCCCTGAAGGTATTTTTTGTAGTAGAACTGAAGCCTTATCGTTGGCCACCTTGCGCATGTACGAAACGCACATGTTGCGTTCTGCCTGCTCGTCGATAAGCGCAGTGGCAAAATCGCGACAGCTGTCGTAGCCACAACCGCCACAGTTAATTTCGTCTTTATCCGATAGCTTTCCAATTGCGCTTAACGATTCAAGTAGGTCGGCCTCGGTGTGCTGCCTTTTTTGAACAGGGGAAATACGGTTGAAGCTACAGCTAACATCTATATTGGGAATATTGGCTACTGTAGGGATATTTCTTTGCTGAAGTTTGGACTGAATGGAGTATCGTTTGGTGGCCGAGGAGTCTTTTGTAAGTGTTCCTGGTCCATGAATACATCCTCCAGTACACGAGAGCAGCTCTAGAAATAGTGTTTTACCCGAATCCCATGCGTTGATGTTGTTGAGCGTTTGTCTGATGGCATCGGTGCCCGAAAAACTCATGTATATGGTGTTTTCGGAGGTTGATCCGGCAGCAATTCCGGCTACCATTCCACCATCGAGCGGGTATATAGCACCCATTCCCGATTGGTATGGTTCAAACGTGTCAGTGTTTTCGGGGATAGTATTAATATCGATACCCTCTTCATCCAACCACTCACGTAAGTCGGCAAAGGTAAGGGCTTCGTTAATAATGTTCTTATACTCGTCGCTTTCGCGCTTTTTTGAGATGCAGGGACCGAAAAATATAGTTTTTGTATCCTTGCCAAACCACTCCTTAATCATCTTGCCGTGGGTGATCATTGGCGAGTGAATGGGGGTTATCGATTCTCTAAGATTGGGGTAGTACTTGCAAATCAGCTCAACCACCGATGGACAGGCTGACGAAATAAACAAGCCGCCTGCCTGTTTCGACAGGTATTGTGCGGTTTCCTTCGAAACGACCTCAGCACCTAAAGCAGTTTCTGATACTTTTGCAAACCCCAGCATTTTTAGCGCTCTAACCATTTTCGACATGGAGATGTTAGGGAACTCACCAATATACGATGGTGCAATAGAGGCTATAACAGATTTGCTATTATTGAGAATGTTGCGCGCAGCATTAAGGTCGTTGCGTATTTTTTTTGCATTAGCGGGACAAATAGTCACGCAGTGACCGCAAAAGATGCAGCGTTCACCAACGATAGATGCGCTACCTTCGCCAACGTTGATAGCCTTAACAGGACACTGGCGGATGCACTTGTAGCAATCCTGACAGTTGTTGATCTCCGTATATATGGGGTTGGCTAGATTCATTGTGGCTACTTAAGTGCGTTCTCTATAAGGGTGATTGCAGTGTTTGGACGTACCTCTTTAAAAACAATACCGTTAACGGTAATTGTTGGCCCACTACTACAGGTGTTGGAGCAAAGCTTACCTTTAAAGTTCACCCTCTCTTCGAGGCTGTTGTCCTTAAGGTGCTTTTTGATAGTTTCAAGCGTCTCCCTGTTGCCTCTCGAAAAGCACGAGCTGCCAAGGCAGATCTGTACGTCAACTTTTTGCTGCATACTCCCCCTGTTTTTTTGAGGCCAGTAAAGCCTGTATCTTAACTATATCTTCTGGCAAGCTGGTGAATCCGTTTATTTCGAGACAGGCGATGCCTTCGGGTACTATAAGAACAGCATCGGATGTATTGATGATTGCCCTAGCACCTGCAGCGATGGCAATATTAACAGCCTGCTGCGCCTGCTCTTTTTCCGTGGCAATAATCATAAATTGGATGTGCATCCTATCTGAAAGGCTGTTGATTCTATCGGTACTTAAAACCTTAATACCATCTATTTCGTAGGTTTCGTGGTTGGGTGATGGATCGAATGCCGCCACCACCTTAATGCCTTGGCTGGTGAGCTCTTTTGCGTTAACGACTTTTTTCCCCTGCTTGCTTGTGCAGATTAGGAATGCCTCCTTTAAGCGGTTAACAACTAAAATAGATTCAATTATATCTATTCCATTAGTTATGGGCATGCTCGAGTTTACTTGGTAGATACCCAGCAGATGAAGGTCGTTGGATACCGTTAGCTTGTCGAACCCCAATTCTGAAGTTATATCGTTAATATCAAAGATGTCACGACCTTTAACCTTCTGGAACTTCAGGTAGGCTAAGTAGCGTGACGCTCTTTTTTTAAACTCTTCGGTAAGTATGTGTGCTTTTTTATTCATCTGCTTCTCGACTGAGGAGCAATTAACATGCCACGGTGTGTACATGGCATGTTACGAGTGAGTTAGTGCAGTTGCTGTTTATCTATTGTGAGAGCGGTAACAGTTATTGTTCTAAAACGGGACGTAATAAGACGGATTGTGTGTCTTGTAATAGGTCGCTGTTTGAATGCGGTACAGTTTACACCAAAAAAAATAGGCCGAAGCCTATTTTTATTTCCTTAAAATGGGATGCCTAAGCTGGATGAATTGCTTCTACTGGGCAAACATCTGCGCAAGTTCCACAGTCAGTACATACTTCTGGATCGATTTTGTACATATCTCCCGAAGAAATTGCCTCAACTGGGCATTCGTCAATACATGTACCGCAAGCGGTGCAGTCGTCGCTAATTTTGTAAGCCATTACTTATTAGT
>CAXYUU010000217.1:0-6190 GCA_964292015.1 uncultured Acetobacteroides sp. | reverse complement strand
GGTACTGCTACACCAAGTGGGAGAGTAGGTGACCGCCGAATTTACAAAGCCCCGAGAGTAATCTTGGGGCTTTATTTATAAACTGGAAATTACTTTACACGTTCGACTGCACTGCATTCGGCGAAGTAGAAAGGCTAACGTATCGTTTTCATAATCGTTAGCGTATTAAACGAAACTAGGTGATGTCCTATAGGGACGAACACCAAAACTAGATATTAGTATCTAGACTTTAGATTTTAGACCGAACGCTTGTGCCGACGAAGTCTAACATCTCAAATCTATTATCTACTGTCTAAAATGATTTTAGGTGGTTAAGCGGCGGGGCTCCACCCCTTCCCATTCCGAACAGGGTCGTTAAGCCCGCCAGCACCGATGGTACTGCTACACCAAGTGGGAGAGTAGGTGACCGCCGAATTTATAAAAGCCTCGAACGAAAGTTCGGGGCTTTTTTGTTGGTGCTTAACTTTACACGATTATTATAAGGCAAAAAAAGAGGAACATCGAAATGTTCCTCTTTTAAAAATTCAGCTGTGCTGCTTTTACTTTATTTCGATTTTAGCCCTAACGGTGCACTTAATAATGATATTCTTAAAGTTCTGCTGTGGCTCGTCTTGAGGTGCTGATCCGGCATCGCTGAGTGCTTTTGCCATATACATGCGTGGCTGGTACTCCTCCTCTTCGCCCGAAACAAAAAGGTTTTGCTCGTAAATGGTAAGTGGCACTAAAGCTGAAACTCCCATTCCCTTGGCAAAAGAGGCTGCTTTGTCCTTAGCGTTTTTTGAGGCCATTTCGCAGGCGGATAGCTTATAGGTTTCGATTTGACTATTTTCAACCTTTACTAGGCCTATAGCCGTAATCTTTAAATTTGACAGCTCTTCAACAATCTTATCAGATACTACTAGGTTCGTAATCTTAAGAAGGAAGCTTTTGCGATTAACCACATCTTTTGTGCCCCAGAAGCTAACCTTTTGGCGGATTCCGCTTAGCTTGTCGATGGTAAGATTCTCCGAAGGAACGGCGTACTTCTTAAGGATTTTTGCGATCTCGATTTCCTGCTTCTCTACGCTGATGTTTTCTTTAGGATTATCAATAAGGAGTAGGGAAAAGTAGGCAATGTCGGGAGTAACCTCCATTTTGGCATATCCTGCAACTTCGACAAAGTGCTGCTTGATTTCTTGTTCCTGGGCAAATGCGCCTAAGCTGAGGGTAACAAATAGGACAATAAGTATTCTCTTCATACTAGCTGGTTTTTGATATAATAAATGGTTGTTGTTTTTAAACGTCTTTACCTCGTTCACGGAGGTTCTCTACTCAATAAATGTACCACTTTTTACAATAACGATGTATCGAAGGTTAAGTGGGGTTGTCTTATCTGGGTGTTTTCGCTTTAAGATGTTTGAAATGTTGCAGTAAGCATTTGAATGAATGTTCCATTTTTTTTGCTGATGTAGCATCGGAATAGGATATCGCCATCTTTTATAATTGGTATTACCATATGGAAGGCTATTTTTGTACCGTAAATAAACGGTTTTGATATGAGACAATCGTACAACGACGAAGAGTTAAAGGTAATGAAGCTGGCTGAAGAGTCTATTGAACGTGGTGCTTCTCGATTGGTAGAGATACGTAACTACGCACTTAAATCTGGGTTTAAAAAGATCGGAATAGCACATTGCATGGCTGTTTCGAAGGAGGCCGAGGCTGTAAAAGGTTTTTTTGCCAAGGATTTTGAGGTGCTAGCCATCGATTGCAAGACAGGTAAGCTGCCTAAGAGCGATTTTTTAGGAGATGGATTTGTGGGCATTAGCTGCAACCCACTTGGACAGGCTGAGTACCTGGCTGCCAACGGTAGCGAAATGAATATTGTAATGGGACTCTGCGTTGGACACGACATGGTTTTTGGAATGAACTCCACCGTGCCAACTACAACCCTGCTGGTGAAGGATAGGGCGCATAAGCATAATCCTCTCGAAGGAATTCAGAAAATATAAAAAAAGGCGCTAGTACTAGCGCGTTTTTTATTTTACCACTTTTTTCTTTATGTTATACTTACCGGCGAGCTTGCCAACCATTCTTTTTCCATCGGCATCGAGCTGCTGGATGTAGCCCTCGCCCACAAAGAACTTGGTTGAGCTGTCGTTGTCGTCGTAGCTTAAGGTAAGGATGTTGCTTTTTACGCTCCATTCGCCAATATCTTCTATTGGTGCATTTGTATTTCGGTCGATGTAAGTGCTGTTGTAGGTGAAGCTGCTGTCTTTTTCGAGGATAATTTCGACATTAACGCCTGGACAGTCGGCGCAGGGAAGGATGCCGGTGTAGGTTCCTACTATATCGAGCGAATTTTGGGCGGTGTGGCTGCTGGTAGTCGATTGGACGGTTGTGGAGTCGGTTTGTGGGTTGGATGCTTGCTGAGGCTTGCCTTTACATGAGGTAAAGGCAGCGATAAGGCATATTCCGGTAATGATAAGAACTCGGTTCATAAGCGTCGCTTTTAATGTGGTTCCGTTACTGCCAAAATACGAAAAATATGATCATTGATATCGATCGTGGTGAATGTTTCCTAAGTAATACCTACTTACCGCATTTCTGGTTTCCTGTCGTTCTACTTTTTACCTGTTTAAAGGGATGTTGTAGCTTATACTTATGTAACACAAAAGCCTTAGTATAAATTAAATTGTAATAGCATCGTTGTTTACTGCCTATTTATTGTAATTAAAAATGTGCTGAATAGCGATAAAATGAAAGATTTTTATCAAATTTGAGCCCTTACAATAAAATGCTCTATTCTTGGATGCGATGTTTATCTTTGCACCTCTAGAATAAAATAGCGAGATAATGGCACAAAAACCAAGCATACCAAAAGGTACACGAGATTTTTCGCCCGAGGAGATGGCGAAGCGCAACTATATTTTCGATACCATCAAGTCGGTTTTTAAGACGTATGGTTTCCAACCCATCGAAACACCTGCAATGGAGAACCTTTCGACCTTGCTGGGGAAGTATGGCGATGAGGGAGATAAGCTGCTCTTTAAAATCTTGAACTCTGGCGATTACACTTCGGGTGGCAGTGCTGCTGACTTTAATTCGGATGGTGCCAACGCCCTTAGCACCAAGATTTGCGAAAAGGGTTTGCGCTACGACCTTACCGTACCCTTTGCCCGCTACGTGGTGCAGCACCAGAATGACATCACCTTTCCGTTTAAGCGCTACCAAATTCAGCCAGTATGGCGTGCCGATCGCCCTCAGAAGGGTCGCTACCGCGAGTTCTTTCAGTGCGATGCCGACGTTATTGGCAGCCGGTCGTTGCTAAACGAGGTGGAGCTGGTTCAGATTATCGATACCGTATTCAACAAGTTTGGGATTAACGTCCTCATCAAAATAAACAACCGCAAAATTCTTAGCGGTATTGCCGAAGTTATCGGTCACCCCGATAAGCTCATCGACATTACCGTTGCCATCGATAAGATCGATAAGATTGGCCTAGATGCCGTAAATGCCGAACTCGAAGAGCGGGGCATCGAGCGTAGCGCCATCGACAAGCTGCAGCCTATCATCACCCTTAGCGGTACTACCCAGAGCAAGCTCGATAAGCTTGGCGAGGTGCTGGCCACATCGGAGGTGGGCATGAAGGGGATCGAGGAGCTGATTACCATATTCAGCTACCTAGAGGTGCTCAACATCACCCAAGAGGTGGAGCTAGACTTGTCGCTTGCCCGTGGGTTGAACTACTACACCGGGGCAATCTTCGAGGTAAAATCGAAGGACACCCAAATTGGCAGCATCTGCGGTGGCGGGCGTTACGACGACCTTACCGGTGTGTTTGGCCTAAAGGATGTTTCGGGTGTGGGTATTTCGTTTGGCGCCGATCGTATTTACGACGTGCTGAACACCCTCGAAAAGTATCCCGATGATTCCATCGTGGGAACGCAGCTGCTGTTCATCAACTTTGGAAAAGCGGAGGAGCTGTTTTGCCTTCCGGCCATGGTGGCGCTCAGAGCAAAGGGTGTTGCGGTGGAGATCTATCCCGATTCGGCAAAAATGAAGAAGCAGATGGACTACGCCAACAAGCGTAACATCCCATTTGTGGCCATTGTTGGAGAAACTGAGATGCAGAAACAGGTTGTTTCGCTCAAGAATATGATCACAGGGGAGCAGCAAGAGGTGCCTGTAGGCGAGCTGTTCGCGCATTTGCCCCACTAGCATATCCCCAAAACTACCAAAAAACAGAATGGCTAACCAGTACACAATTTCACCTAACCAGCTAACCTACGATGTGCTCGAAAGAGCATCAGAGGGCGAGTTGCAGCTGAGCCTCTCCGAAGAGGCAATTGCGCTCATACAAAAGTGCCGCACCTACCTAGACAATAAAATGAAGGCGGAAAAGGAACCAATTTACGGGATAACCACCGGATTTGGCTCGCTTTGTAACCGTTCTATCTCCTTCGAGGCGCTCAGCCAGCTTCAGGAAAACTTGGTGAAGTCGCATGCGTGCAGCACCGGAACCGAGGTTGAGCCGGAGATTATCCGCCTGATGCTTTTCCTAAAGGCACATGCCCTTTCGTTGGGCAAAAGTGGGGTGCAGGTAGTTACCGTTCAGCGCATCATCGAATTTTACAACAACGACGTGCTACCTATCGTTTACGATCGTGGCTCGTTGGGCGCATCGGGCGACTTGGCACCACTATCGAACCTATTCCTGCCGCTACTTGGCATGGGCGAGGTTCGCTACAAAGGGGTTAAGCGTAACGCCGACGAGGTGCTTAAGGAGTTTGGATGGGAACCCATCACGCTACAGTCGAAAGAGGGCCTAGCGCTGCTTAACGGCACCCAGTTTATGAGCTCGCACGGCGTGCTGGCTCTTATCAGGGCTTTCCGTTTGGTAAAGCTGGCCGATGTGGTAGGCTCGCTTTCGTTAGAGGCATTCGACGGGCGGATTGAACCGTTCAACGAGCTGCTTCACCAGATTCGTCCGCACCAAGGACAGCTGGAGACGGCACGTAACATCCGCACCATTCTCGAAGGCAGCGAGCTTATCACCCGCTACAAGAGTCATGTGCAGGATCCGTACTCGTTCCGCTGTATGCCACAGGTACACGGCGCATCGAAGGATGCCATTGGCTACGTGGCTAGCGTGCTGCTTACCGAGGTAAACTCGGTAACCGACAACCCTACCATCTTTGTTGATGAGGATCTGATTCTTTCGGGTGGCAACTTCCACGGACAGCCGTTGGCGTTGGCCCTCGATTTCTTGGCCATTGCCCTTGCCGAGCTCGGAAGCATTTCGGAGCGCAGGGTGGCCCAGCTGATACTTGGACTTCGTGGCTTACCCGAATTCTTGGTGGCCAACCCGGGTCTAAATTCCGGATACATGATTCCTCAGTACGCACAGGCATCGATGGTGAGCCAGAACAAGCAGCTCTGCACGCCCGCATCGGTGGACTCTATCGTATCGTCGAACGGACAGGAAGACCACGTGAGCATGGGTGGCAACTCGGCCACCAAGGTGCTTAGAGTAGTCGATAACCTGGAGCGCATCATCGCCATCGAGCTGATGAACGCCTCGCAGGCCATCGAGTTCCGCCGTCCGGCCAAGACATCGCCCTACCTGGAGTCTTTCCTTGCCGATTTCCGCAAGGTGGTTCCTTTTGTAGAGGACGATATCATCATGTACCAAGCCATCGACAGGGCGGTAGCCTTTATCCGCGAGGGTGACTTTATGAACGAGTAGCATTTAGTACCGATATAGCTTGGCGAGGCAATCCGAATTGGGTTGCCTCGCTTTTTTTTGTGGATAGTGCTGGTTTGAGCCGTTGCCGGCATTTTGATGGGCTGCCGGTAGCTTCTCTCAGCCGGTGAAGCTATTGGGGTTGGCATTGGGATTTTCCTCCTCGGGGAAGAGGTTTCAAAACCAACTTTTGAGGTTTCCTCCCCGAGACGGAGACTCCAAAATAAACTTTTGAGGCTTCTTCCCCGAGACGGAGACTTCAAAATCAGCTTTTGAGGATTCTTCCTCGAGACGGAGACCTCAAATCTAACTTTTGAGGATTCTTCCTCGAGACGGAGACCTCAAATCGAATTTTTGAGGCTTCTTCCCCGAGACGGAGACTCCAAAATCATCTTTTGAGGCTTCCTCCTCCAGACGGAGACTCCAAAATAAACTTTTGAGGCTTCTTCCTCGAGGCAGAGACCT
>CAXYUU010000216.1:0-6193 GCA_964292015.1 uncultured Acetobacteroides sp. | reverse complement strand
ATATGTATAAGAAAAGGAGCAGAAACGAAAAAACCATCACCCCTTTAGGTATGGCTTACACAGCAAAAAAGATGTTGTAGGATGGTTGGGGTGGCCTGCTGCAGAGCGGTACGTTCACCTTGGGGATGTCTATGCTGGTTGACCCCTGTACTCACCAACCGTCACGGCCGGGAGTAATATCACCTTAAGCAAACAATGGTAGATGTATCGTTACCTACCAATTAGGTAGCCTGCACCAAAAAGGCAACCAGCCCGAAAGGATAGGAAGTCAGAAAGATTTTGGGGTAAACCTCACCACTTTGCCTGTACGCTTACGAAACTATGTAAAAATAAAAAAGCCAACCCATACGGGTTGGCTTTTTAGTAGTAGATATCTTAGACTAGATAACGTCAATAAGCTTTGTATCGGCAGCAACGATTTGGCCTTCTTCAACAAAAATGCTGTTAACCAAACCTGCAAAAGTTGAAGGAATGCTATTTTCCATCTTCATAGCTTCAAGTACAACAATAGTCTGTCCAACAGCTACAGTTTCACCTGGTTTAACTAGAATCTGAAGAATTTTTCCTGGCATTGGCGATTCAACTGGCTTACCCTTCTTAATCTCAGCAGCAACCGAAGTAGCAGCACCAGCCGAAGGGGCTTGCTTAACTACGTCAAGAATTGCGGTATCAGCTGCGATGGTGTCGCCTTCAGAAACAAAGATAGAGCTAACATAACCGTCGATAGGACAGGTAATGCTATTTTCCATTTTCATTGCCTCAAGAATTGCTATTTGCTGTCCAGCAGTAACCTTATCACCTGGCTTAACGTTCAGGATAAGGATCTTGCCTGGCATGGCAACCGAAACATTCTCGCCCTTAACAGCAGGAGCAGCAGCTGCAGCAGCAACCTCTACCTTTTCTACCTTAGGAGCATTCTTGTGAAGCTCTTTCTTAAACTTGGTAAGGTAATCCTTAGCAACAAGTGGGAAAAGCTCAAGAAGAAGAACTTCCTTCTCGTTCTCAGCAAGAAGAACGCCACACTCCAACATAGGGTTAGGCTGCATCTGATACTTAGAGGTATCGTAGTTAGTTTCCTCGCGAGTTCCACAAATCTTTAAACGGAATTCTGGATCAACAGGAATAGGAGTAGTACCATACTCGCCCTTAACCATGTTGCGGAACTGGTTAGAAACGTTGGTGTACATCGCCTTACCGTTGATGATATCCAAAGCACAGTTTACTGCCTGAGCACCTACGATTTGGCTGGTAGGAGTTACCAATGGAGGTAAACCAGAGTCTAAACGTACCTGTGGGATAAGCTCCATAGCCTTAGGAAGGATGTGCTCCGACTTAAGGGCCTTAAGCTGAGCAACCATGTTGGTATACATACCTCCAGGGATTTCGGCTTTCTTAACCAGCTCATCTGCTGGTGGGAAGTTGAAGTAAACTTCAATCTTGTGGCAAGCCTCAAGAAGTGCCTCTTCGTTACCCTTTTGTGCAGCAGCAATAGCCTTGTCAAATTCCTTATCGATATCAGCAGGTAGCGTATCGGTAACAGGATTGAAAGTTCTTGGGAAAATCTTCACAGCATCAACCGACTCAAGCTCCTTGCGGATAGTCAAAAGTTCAGCGTTGATTTTGGCAACTGCCTCCATGTTGATATCTAGCTCTACGCCCATCTTCTTACAGAAAATGTACACAAGCTCGATAGCAGGAGCAGCAGGACCACCTGCAAAGTTCCAGATATTGGTATCAACCACATCTACACCGCTAACAATAGCAGATAGAACTGCACCTAGGCCGTAACCAGGAGTACAGTGGGTGTGGAAGTCAATAGGAACGTTGATGTGCTTCTTGAATAGGGTGATAAGAGCAGCAATACGGGTTGGTGGAATAAGTCCACTCATATCCTTAATGGTGATCATATCAGCACCAAGAGCGGTCATTTCTTTAGCCTTACCTAAGAAGTACTCATCGGTAAATACTGGCTTTGGAAGCGACTTTCCAGTAAGCTTCATCTTCATCTTTTCAGAAAAAGAAAGCTCTGGTTGGTGTGGATCGATGGTGTAGCAAACTGCGCAGTCGGCAATACCACCATACTTCTTAACGTACTTAATGGTAGCCTTAACGTTTTCAACGTCGTTAAGAGCATCGAAAATACGCATGATACCTAGACCAGATTCAATGGCATTACGGCTAAAACCGTCAATGATTTCGTCGGTGTATGGAGCATAACCAAAAAGGTTACGACCACGAGAAAGAGCTGTAAGCTTAGAAACGTTTCCTACAGCAGCCTTAATGGTTTCCAAACGAGTCCAAGGGTTTTCGTCGAGATAGCGCATTACTGAATCAGGCACTGCCCCTCCCCAAACTTCCATAGCATAGAAGTTTGCATCTTTGTAGAAAGGTAGCAGTCTATCAACCTGCGCCTGTGGCATTCTTGTAGCAAATAGAGATTGCTGACCGTCACGCATGGTCAAGTCTCTAATCAAAAGTTTTCTTCCCATAACTAGTAGTAAGATGTTTATGCCTTTAGCAATTGAAACCCAAAACTATAAAATTTAGGCTGTTATCTTGCTAACAAAATCGTATTATATAACATCGGTAACGATGTTTAACAACATCAAATCGTATTCCAGGTATAAATACCCGATTTCGACGTAAAAAGAGCCTATTCGAACTCTAACTCTCCAAAAAACTGTGGCGTGTGAAAATTGGGCTTCTCGGTTTCAACACGTTGCCACGACAAAAAATGAGGGGTTGCCAGGCCATTTCCACATTTAAAGAAGTTAGCCATGATTTTATCTCCCGGTTTAGGGGAAAAGGTGCTTTTCCAAAATGCGGTAAACGGTACGGCAATGGTAATGCTCCAGCTTGTTTCGCTTTGCTTCTCGGCAAACGGCTTAGCCCCTAACGACGACTGAACACGTACCATCGAAAGGATATCGCCGGTAGCGCGAACACCACTCTCGCCATTTTTACGAAAGCCAAACAGCTTTTTACCAATGCACGATACCTCTAGGTTGTAGTAGGTATCATCGGCAAGGGGCGAAAGGAACATCTCCACGCAGCTATCTTCCCATACGTTACCGTTATGCTCGGTAATGGTGGCCTTAACGCCCGATTCGCGAACCTTGAACTTAAAAAACAGCTCCTTCTCGTTATAGCCCACCCTCAGGGTTACACGAGGCTTGTACTGAAACTCGGCCCAGCTAGCTTGCTCTATTTTAAACGAAGAGACTTCCCAATCCAACGTTTGCGAAACCAGTTCAAGGCTAGGGGTTTCGATCTTCTCTAATACCTTTGTAATTATCATTTTGTTTTTTTTATGCTCTAGGATTTGGGCTAACTGGAGGAAGGCGAGCGCATGCTCTGCTATGGCCTCCTCTTACTTCATTTTCTGTCGCAAAATGGATGGAAAAGTACAAAATAAACCTATCTAAAAACCAGCTGTAAAACACTATTTGGAGCTCATTTACAACAGAAGCATCTGCCAAGCCTACTTATCTATAAAAAAGGACAACATCAAAATATCTAGGTCAAAAAAAGTATATTCGTCGGTATTTAAACACAACCTCAAAAACAGTAGAAATGGCTTCAACCACACAAAAAATCGGCCACAACATTGCCCCCTTCACCGTGGGGGCGCTGCTCTTTGCCTTTTTCGGTGTCGTCTCCTTTGCAACAGGTGGCCTAAACGGAATCCTTCAAAACACATTCGACCTGCCCAAAGGAGGATGGCAGTCGCAAATGGTATTTTTCGCCTTCTTCATTGCTACCCTAGCATCGGCCAATGCCTCGTCGTGGGTGGTAACCCGGGTAGGGTACAAGCGGGGAATGTCGGTAGGGTTATTCTTCATCGCATTAGGATCATTCCTATTTATACCAGCGGCCATTTACCGATCATTTTTCTTTTTTCTCGGAGCCCTCTTTGTTACCGGCGTAGGAAACACAATGACCCAAACCGCCGTTAACCCCTACATCACCATCCTAGGTCCTATCGAAAGTGCCGCACGCCGAATTAGCTTCATGGGCATCATGAATAAGTTCGCAGGAGGGCTTGCCCCTATTATCCTGGCATCGGCAATCACATTTGCCCCCGATGCCACGCAGGATGTTAAGCTTGCACAAATAAGCTCTACCTACATTTGGATTACCGGTGTATTTATAGCAGCGGCTATCATACTTCTCTTTATTAAGATGCCCGAAATAGAAAACACAAGCGGCGTCTCCACATCAAACGAACCCAAAGTTGCGGGCAAGCTAACCGACTACCCCTACCTCATCCCTGGGGTAATAACGCTTTTCCTATATGTAGGATTCGAAACCATGGTTATGGGACAGAGCAAGGCTATGGGCGAAGCGTATAACATGCCCGAGGTGTACTCTAAGTTTTACAATGCCTTGGCGTCGTACGGACTTATTATAGGCTACATATGCGGCATTCTATTCATCCCTAAATACCTGTCACAATCGAAGGCACTCACAATTTGTGCCGGTTCGGGTATAGTTCTTTCTATTATTGGATTGATTGTTCCTGCAGGTTTAACCATTTCGTTTCCATTTATTAACCTAGTAGGACTCGAACAAGCTAACCTAATAATCCCGGTTAAGGTACTCGTGTTTGCTGCTATGGGATTCTCTTGCTCCTTGGTATGGCCTGCTGTATGGCCTCTTGCAATGGATGGCCTTGGATCGTATACCAAAAAGGCTGCAGGATGGATGATGCTAGCAGTTGTTGGTGGAGCATTATACCCGGTAGTATGGGGCCTGTTCAACCAAAACGGACATCCCGAAGCGGCCTTCTTTCTGGGAATAATTTCATTCCTAGCCATCTTCTACTACGGAATTGCTGGCCATAAGCTAGGAAAAAAGTAGGACTAAGCTATACTAAATGTAAAGAGGCTGCTCCCCATCTAGGAGGCAGCCTCTTCTTATTGCTACAAACCTGCAACGCTCACTAAAAATATAAAACCTATTTCTTTTGATCCCTAAAGATCCCATCTACCAGTATCAGCGTAATATTGGGAAACATTTGATGAAACTGTTCCACAACCCCTTTACACGAAAGACAGTAGGGGCGTTCCGATACAATTTGAAGAAAACCTCGATACTCTGGATGTACACTCCCTTTTTCCGCACCAAGTTTAGCAGCCCAGTAGTTAAGCATTTTATACTCCGTATCGGTATTGCGTAGCCACTTACCTGTAGCCCCCTGAACCTCTATTGCCCTGAATAGCTGTGGCTCTACAGCTGGATTAGCATCTCCGCTCTCCCATATTCTGCTATCCACTTCAATTCCGTTTACAACACCTTGAACAAAGCCATAGTTACGTCCAACATTAACTCCCCGAAAACCCATTACCCGGTAGGTAGCAAAAAGCACCTCGTTCTCCGAAGCTCTAAATCCCAATGCTGGACTATTGTAAGCAGTTCGTAAATAATCACCCCCATACAACGTATCTGCATTTACAACAGTGCTGAATGGCAGTTGCCCCCTACTAAACCCAAACGAGCTTATAAAAAGCAGGATATAAAACCCTACAAAAAAAGACCTTTTCATACCTATAGCTATATGTAATTATTAGTGTTCAAAAAACAAGATGGCTAGGATTCCCCAAAACCATTATAACCACCAATATAGCAAATTATAGAATAACTCATACTTAAATTAAATCCATTAAAAACGAACACTACTTCAGTATCTGCACAATAAAGTACGCCAACAAAAAAGCCCCGAACTTTCGCTCGAAGCCTTTATAAATACGGCGGTCACCTACTCTCCCACTTGGTGTAGCAGTACCATCGGTGCTGGCGGGCTTAACGACCCTGTTCGGAATGGGAAGGGGTGGAGCCCCGCCGCTTAACCACCTAAAATCTTTTTAGATCTTAGATTTTAGTATTTAACTATTAGATTTCGGCGGCGCAAGCGTTTGCTCTAAAATCTAATGTCTAATTTCTAAAGTCTTTGGTGTTCGTCCCTATAGAACGCATCAAACTTCTTTACAGACACACTTTCAGAGAAAGTATCCCGAGAACACCTGGCATCTCCAACGCCATCATTACACTGGGATGCAAAACGTTAGGGTATGTAGCAAAAAAAGTGCCCGAACTTTCTTTGGGGGTTGGGTAAATAGACCGGCCACCTCCCTCCCCCCTTGTGGTGGAAGGACACCTGCGGTAGTGGGCGTAAAGAACCCGGTTCGGACGG
>CAXYUU010000215.1:0-6217 GCA_964292015.1 uncultured Acetobacteroides sp. | reverse complement strand
GATACTTCGGTAAGGACGATTTTGCTATTGTCGAATCGACCTTTTGCCAACGCTTCCCCCTGTTTAGCGATGGCAAAACAAGGATTAACCTCGGTAAAACCAGGCAGGTGCAGTATAAGCTCAAGAATGGCGAGGCTTCCCGAGTTTTAGCTATTGATAGAGTCGTTGAATACTAGCACCAAGGTATACACCCAATCGGTTCGCCCTACAAAAGGGCGCTTAAAAATGGTTTTCGAACTGCACCAATTCGGCTAGTTGAAACCATCACCAACCATAGGTACCAATAAAAAGAGGCTGACACCGAATTACGGGTCAGCCTCTTTTTTTGTGCCTTCTTTCGTACCGCATCAAGCGCTCCGAGGCTTGTCTGCTGGGTACAGTAGGTTCTATCGCTGCCCGATGTAGCCACAGCCAACACCTACACAATGGGCACAGGCATAACCTCGGCCAGTTGTCGGTTGGTGACGCATCACACGAGCGGTGGGGTTACATCTTTTTTAGCAAACGGCGCAGTAGCATTGTCAGGCCTGCTACTAGGCCAATGGCTACGAATAGGTAGCCAACAGGGAGCATCCAAAACGGTTCGATAAGCGTTCCGTCGGGTGCAACTTCCGATCCAATTAGGTTGAAGGAAATCAGGCAGCCAGCTCCAACAAGTAGTGGAACAATGGCGATAAGCCAGCTTTTTTTCATACGGCAGCTATTTTTATGATGATTAAAATTACGGAAGCATATCCCGCAGGCTGGTTAAGGCAGCCCTTCCCTTATTTGGTGTCGTTGTCCGATGTGGTTTTGGGTTTTGTGTCGGTTACAAACCACGAGGCAACGAATGCGGTGAATGTACCAAAAAGTCCGACACCAGCGGTCATTAGTATGGCCGCAATTATTCGACCCTCGGTGGTTACCGGAAACTTGTCGCCGTAGCCAACGGTTGTAATGGTAACGTAGGCCCACCAAATGGCATCCTCGGCAGTTTTAATGTTGCTGTTGGGGTCGGTTTCCACCTGTAAAATGGCAATGGAGGAGAAGATAACCAGCAGTATGGCAATTGCCGATATGGAGGTAAAGGCCCCCTGCGCCTTATTGGCAAAAAGATGGTTTACCAGCAGCTTGGTTGACCGAAATGCCCTAACCACCCGAAGCAGCCGTATGAGCCGTAGCACCCTGCCCGCCCGTAAAACACCCACCATCGGAATGCTCGAAAGCAGGTCGATCCAGCCCCACTTCATGAACTTCAGCTTGCTCTCGGCCCTGTAAAACCGAAAGCAAAACTCGCAGAAGAAAAAGGCGCAAATGGTATTGTCGATGTAGCTCAGCAGGATCGACGTTTCCCTTGGCAGGGTACACGTCGTATCCACCACCAACGCTCCCAGAACGTATATCGTAAGTACAATAACGATGACATTCAACAGGTCGAGCTTGTTTTCGGTGCACTCCATTTCGGCACACTCTACTTGGGGACTGCTTATTGGGGTCATGGGCTTGCGGGTAGGGGTGTTCTTTTTTTTGTTGGTATCGCTTGGCATTACTTGAGCCTCAGACGAACGAGGGGATAGACTTTGCAGTCCGTTCATTGCAGGCTATAGCCTCAACAAAATGTCTGCTATTTATTTTTAAAACTGTCAACCTTCTTTTTGTAGTCTTGATCGTCTGGATTTAGCTTATTGGCCTCTTCGTAGCACTTGCGGGAGTTGATGGTGTCTCCTTTTATATGATATGAAACTCCCATATTGTACCACGCTTTGTGGTAGTCCGGTTTTATTTCAACGGCCTTTCGGTAGGCGGCAATGGCATTGTTGTCTTCGCCTTTATTTTTATATGAAACCCCTATATTATTCCAAGCCTCGTGGAAGTCTTGTTTTATTTCAACGGCCTTTAGGTATGCGGCAATGGCATTGTCGTATTCTCCTTTGTTTTTATATGAAATACCCATGTTATTCCAAGTATCGTGGTCGTTTGGCTTTATTTTAACGGCTTTTTTATAGGCGGCAATGGCATTGTCGTATTCTCCTTTGTCATTATATGAAACCCCCATGTTATTCCAAGCATCGTGGTAGTTTGGTTTTATTTCAACGGCTTTTCGGTAAACATCAATGGCATTGTCGTCTTCGCCTTTGTTCTTATATGAAATACCCATGTTGTACCAAGCCTTTTGGTAGTCTTGTTTTATTTCAATAGCCTTTTTGTAGGCTGCAATGGCATCATCGTAACGCTTAACTTCGTCCAGCCAACATGCAAAATTGTATAGGAGTTCATGACTATTAGGTAAGAAGGATATTGCCTGTAGGTATATAGCCTCTTTCTCTTTCGGATTGTTGGTTGCTTGAGCTTTCAAATCCCATTGTAGCCAATCGTTAGTGTCAAAATCTTCGGCCACCTTGCCCAACTCCTGTTTTTCCTCGGTAGTACCCGATGTGCCGATGTCTTTACCTGCCTCTTCGAACTCTTTTCGTAGTTTTTCAGACCGCTCTTTTGCCAGCTGTTCCAGCACATCGTGCATTTTGGTAAGTTTAAAGAGGTCAATAAAGCGGAACATTAACCGATTGAAGCCTCCTGTACTTACGAAACAGCCCTTGTGGCGTTCTACAACTTCTACTATGTCAGCAGGGGGAGTGTTGTTGCTACTCAGGCACCAGTACATTCGCTGGCAGGGGTTGATTTGTTTGAGGTAGTTCATTAAGCTACCATCGTTACCGCCATAGCCTATCACAATAGGAATATAGTTGAGGAAAATATCGGTTAATGCTTTTTCCCACTGGGGCTTTATATCGGCAATGTCATCCTCATCATTTAGTGGATCCATGTATAGGCCACGGTGTATTTTTACTATCAGTGGTCTTATGCTGCTTGGTCGTGCTAGGTGGGCTACATTTTCGTGGTTGCAAACCAACGCTCGCTTGTTTGTAAAGATGTAAAGAGATTCTTCCGTGAGCGTATCGAAGTTGGTTGTAACAACTACGTTGTGTGGTGTCCGCTGTAGTATCTGGCTCAGTATGGTATAGCCAAAACCGGGGTTGCCTTTCTCTATAATACTGGTGATATGGTGTACTCCATCATCGCTATGACCTGCATAACGGAATCTGAATAGTTTGGAGTAAAAGGCGGGAATATTCTTCTCGTCAAAAGCCACTTCATCTTTCCATTCGGTAATTTTCCCTTCAGAATGAAACTTAGGTAGCTCGTTATACCACTGTCGTGCAAGCATGGCTCCGCTATCGATACCTGATTCTACGCTTGCCCCTGAGCCTAATATAAAGCAGATCTTATTATCGGGATTGCGAAGGGTGTCGCGTAAATGGTTGATTAAGATTTCGGTTGAGATAGTATCTGTAGCCATATTGCAGTAGATAAACGATGCTTTTAAATATAGTACCTACGCGTAGTTCTTTCTGTTTTACAATCGGCAATTCGTTACTTCCTGTTAGGGTTTCAGCAAAGGGAGACGATCGTATGCCTAGTAAAGGGTTTCGCGTATAATTTCGCTTGCTAAAGTACAGGTTTTATCGGCAACCCAACACTCTTTAGCTGTCTAAAATGTCGACTATTTGGGGGCTGGAGCCCTGCTTAAGCACGATCGGCTGAGGCCGTTGCCTCAGCCGGTCGAGGGGGTTTTTATGGCAGGAGTGGTAAAGGCAGGCGGCCCCATTTTTGTCAAAATGCCCCGGCGGACCGTCCGGGTATTCGGCAATAGCCAGCGCAACATCCTCCCTCCAGGGGCGGGCGATAATCTGAATACCTATTGGCAGACCCTCCGTTGAGGTGCCCGCTCGCACAACCGCTACCGGAAATCCGGTAAGGTTATAGGTCATCGTGTAGCTGAATGCCCGCAGGTCGTCCTGTATCGAGCCGTGAGGTAGCGCTGCAAACGAGTTTACCGGGCTAAGCAGCACGTCGTACTCGTTAAAAAAGGAGGTCATGCTACTCCTAAACTTGTACCACTTCATAATTAGCGAGTCGAACGAATCGAAGTCAACCGGTTTTGCATCCTTCAACCAGGGAATGGAGTGTTCCAGAGTCCCCGATTCCCTCAGCAGCCGTCTAATCGATGCCCCCCCGTCAGCGGCAAACAGGTCCATCATAATCCCGTAAGTCTGGTCAATAACCGGAGGCCTTTTGTTGTCAACGGCCATGCCGTAGGAGGCAAGCATCGATGCCGCCCGCTCTACCGCTGCCGATGTTTCGTGCGATGGGGCAAGAATGCCGTTGTCCGTATGGAATGCCACCTTCAGCTGCCGGATGTCTACCCTGTCGGGATTTCCCAGCGGCATGGGGATTATCGACGGGTCGATACCGTCAGGACCGGCAATGAGCGGTAGGAGGTAGCCTAAGTCTTTTACCGAGCGCGCTATTGGCCCAACTTGCTGACAGAAATCCAGCATGCCGCCAAACGGCAGGATGTGCCCAGTACGGGGAACACGTCCCGAGGTGGGCTTAATGGTGGTTACCCCGCAGCAGTGCGATGGGTACCGAAGACTTCCACCGTAATCGCTTCCTATATCGAATGGCGATCCACCCGCTGCCACAATGGCAGCCGCACCACCGCTGCTGCCACCCGGCGTGCGGGTTAAATCGTACGGATTGCTGGTCTGTCCGTACACCAGGTTGTTGGTGTCGTACGACAGCGTAAATTCTGAGGTGTTCGTCTTGCCCAAAAGTATCGCGCCGCAATTTTTAAGCCGGGCCAAAACCGTAGCATCCGAGGTCGGTACGGTGTGCGCTCTACCCAACGTCCCCCCGGCCGAAATAACGCCAGCCGAATCGAACGAATCCTTCAGGGTCATGGGTACCCCATGCAAAGCCCCCCTGATTTTACCCCTTGCCAAATCCGCATCTGCCTCAAGCGCCTCGGCCCGTGCGCGCTCCGCGTTTAGCCGAACCACGGCATTCAGCTGCGGGTTCACCTCCTCAATCCGTTTCAGGAAGGCATCCACCGCTGCCGACGAGGAGATTTCTCCTTTTTGAATGCTACTGGCAATTTCAACCACCGAAAGCTGACATACTTTTTCCATGTTTTCGTTTTATTTTTTTTGATGTTGCTGGCGATCCCCTCCCCGAGCCATCGGCTCGCTGCCGTCCCAGCGTTGGACACCGCCCTTGCAGGCATTCTCCCAAGGTCAATGCCGATGGGGCCAACGATGGTTCGTTCGGTTGCCCGAGGCGCACTTCACGCAAGCCAGCGGTGCCGATCTACAGCCCGCCCAAATTCGGATGTCGCCTACCTGCTGCCCGTCCGCAGGCCGCACCACGCAGGCGCGCTCCCCTGCAAGGTGGCGCGCACCCTAGGCTGCCGCATCGGCTAACCGGCAAGCGGTCAATCCCCTCTGGAGATATCCGCAAAGGGCATCCAGCGCAGGCCCAGCAACGGTTTTTGCCCATTCGGTCCATGGCTAAAGTAGTAAGAATACCCCGCCGTTATTCTGTAAAGCACCGTAAAATGCCCCTGTAGGGCGATGGTGGTTTCAAGCTTCTGCGTTCCAGCAGCCAGCCACCACCACGCACCATTTACGTACGCCACCCCACCGCTCCATGTCGTGAGGCTCCCAACCCCTCCTCAGCGTGCCATCCCCAGTTTACCCCAACTCTGGTATTTTGCTTTTAAGATTTGATTAGAGGGCAAGCTAAATTTAGACTTGATTGATTTTTGTCATTCAGTGCCCCCCCTTTCTACAGGACTTCCCGTAATGCGGGAGCAATCGCGCTGATTGTACGTTGTGTTTTACGCTCAAATTCAGCTATTCAAAAGATGTATGATTTTTATCTAGTCACTAAGCTTATTCGGAGCTATTCCCCTCCTTGGCAAGGAGGGGTGCCCGTAGGGCGGGGTGGTTTTCTTTACAAATAAGCCAAATGAATTAATCTTGTTCATACTCTATTTTTAAAAGCATAATCTTTGCCCTCCAGCCCCAATGTTGTTAAGCTAACGAAAAAACTTTCCTCGGAGTGTCATCCAGTACTTGTCTCGTGATCTGGTCGATTGCCCCAAATCCCTTTTTATAATCGATTGGATTTCACTTAAGATTGACTACGTCGAGCTAAAGTTTCCGGAACAAGTCCAGAACTGCTCAACGCGAGTTTGCCGTAGCGAATGACAGTGCAGGTTGAACTTTACGCCTAACCTAATGGTATTGCCTTGAAAAGGAGGGGTATCTCGCTGATTATGCTTTGTGTTTTACGCTCAAATTCAGCTATTCAAAAGATGTATGATTTTTATCTAGTC
>CAXYUU010000214.1:0-6223 GCA_964292015.1 uncultured Acetobacteroides sp. | reverse complement strand
AGCACTCCACATTCCCACTGCCGGCTATTTTTACGGATAAGCTTTCGGTAGCAAAAGCCACCACATCACCAGAACCGGCAATGTTAACACTAACCATCTTTGCTATTAAAGCACGAGTGGAGATCGAACCTGAACCAAAGATATTGTAATCGGTACTATTAGACGTTGAACCACTCCCAACCTTAATACTACCCGACCCTGACACATTCGCTTCAAAACGATCTGTCGAGAGCTTATCGATGATGATATCTCCGGAACCTGCAATGTTGACGTTAAGAGAGCTTACGTTTACGTCGCCTCTTACATTTACATCGCCAGATCCTGCTAAGGAAAGATTTTCGAGGATAGGAAGGGTTACGAAAATTTTCGTATCACTACCGAAATGATGGCGACCCGATTTTGACTTAAAGCACAAGGAGTTCCCCTCCTTTTCGACCGTAATCCAGTCGATATCCTCGCGACTGCCGACTGCTTTTACCTCAAATTTGCTACCAATAGTCACGTTAAGCTCGACCGGAAGGACAAACTTAATTCCATCGAAATTATCGACAACGTACACCCTCCCCTTTTGAGCAAAGGAAAAAGCGCAGGACATCAGCAAAAGGGATAAAGAAAATAGTAATTTTTTTGTCATGGTTGTAGTTTTTGAACGTATGACGACAAACCATGACAAAAGTTACACTACTCCTCAAATATATCGAGAAAACCTTCGGGAAGTACGACGTATAGCGACTCTTGCTCCTCGTCGATAGCGACAATGAAATCTTCATTTACAGGAAGTAGAATTTCCTGATCGTCGGCGGTAAGTACTTGGAATAGGGGGTTATTAGGATAGTCGTAGTAATCTTCTACGGTCCCAATCATTTCGGGATTGTCGGAATGAAGAAGCACCTTATACCCGATAAAGTCGAATGGCGAAGGCTCGTCATCCTCCTCGGCTTCGAGCAGCTCATCATCGATTAGCAGCTGCTTGGTGAGCAGCTCTTCGGCAAGTAGCTCGGACTCAAAATCGTCGAATACAATGATCGCCTTACTTTTGCCACTAAAACGGAACGATTTGAAGTAGAAAGGAACCGGGATTCCATCGATATCGATAAAAACCGGTTCCTCTAAATCAATCTCTTCAGGAAAGCTATTATACAGCTTAAGTACTAATTCTCCGTTTACACCAAAGGTTTTAATAACTTCTGCGACACAACTCTTTCCTGATTGCATAAGATACAAAGATTAAGCTTCTGGAGTTTCAGCAACTTCTGGAGCAGCCTCTTCGGCAACAGCAGGAGCGGCAGCAGCGGCAGCAGCAGCAAACTTTTCGGCAACCTTAGCGGCCTTAGCTTCCTTTTGCTTCACTTCTTCAGCATGACGAGCTCTGCTTGCATCGCTCTGTGCTTGGGAAAGCTTATTCAACTCTGAAGAAACCTTGTTGGTTTTTTCAGCAACCCATGCAGTGAACTTTTCTTCTGCAACCTCTGTAGTGAAAGCGCCTTTCTTAACACCTTCTAAAAGGTGCTTCTTGATAAGAACGCCATTTCTAGAAAGAATTGACTTCACGGTGTCGGTAGGTTGGGCGCCTTTTAATACCCAGTCAAGTGCTTTATCAAACTTGAGCTCGATAGTAGCAGGATTAGTGTTGGGATTGTACGAACCAATCCTTTCGATAAATCTACCATCACGTGGCGCCCTGCTATCTGCAACGACGATGTGATAGAAAGGATAACCTTTCTTACCATGACGTGCCAAACGAATTTTTACAGGCATTTTGTAATTTTTTAAAGTTAAACAACCTACGTTATTTGCCGGGCAAAGATAGAACTTTCTTACTAGATTCCGATTACTCCACCTCGATTTTTAAGTATTGTTTAACGGATAGATTTCCATCAGCTTACAAAAAAAACATCGGGGTGGCCAAAATAGCAGGCTGGCCACACCATGCTCGGATGGCCCATTCTGCTGAACCAACCGCGACCGGAAAAGATGGCCTCACTTTGCCTATCTAGCAATCAGCAAAATAGAACGATTCCAAAATATTCAACCTGCGATGTGCGAAATGTTTCTTCGGGCAACAAAATAATATAGCTAACTTTATTGCCTAAAGGTTGTTTGACCACAACCACAAATAAGACAACACCATTATGGCCGAATTTACGCACCTCCATGTACATACACAATACTCCATCCTCGACGGTGCGGCTAGCATAGCAGGCATACTTAAGGCCACGGCAAAAAAAGGGATGAAGTCGCTTGCCATTACCGACCATGGAAACATGTTTGGGGTAAAGCTATTCCACAAAAAGGCCAAGGAGCTGGGCATTAAGCCCATCTTGGGAGTCGAGGCGTACGTGGCACGAAATAGCCGCTTCGACAAGAGCGACAAGGACGACCGCAGCGGCGACCACCTTATTCTTTTAGCCAAGAACTACGATGGCTACAAAAATCTCATGAAGATTGTGTCGTACTCGTGGACCGAAGGGTACTACTACAAGCCACGTGTGGACAAGGAGCTGCTGGAGCGCTACCACGAAGGGATAATTGCCTGCTCGGCCTGCATTGGGGGCGAGCTACCTCAGGCATTTATGAACGAAGGGTACGATGCCGCGCTAAGCGTGGCCAAGTGGTTCCAAAACCTCTTTGGCGACGACTACTACATGGAGCTGCAGCTGCACCAGTCGGGCGACCCAAAGATTGACGCCGGGGTGTACGACAACCAGCGGAAGGTAAACGAGGCCATCATCAAAATAGCGAAGGAGACGGGCATAAAGTACATCGCATCGAACGACGTGCACTTTATTAATGCCGAAGATGCCAACGCGCACGACCTGCTGATTTGCCTGAATACGGGCAAGGATCTGGACGACCCCACCCGCATGCGCTACACCAAGCAGGAGTACCTGAAAGGGCCCGACGACATGGCCCGGCTATTTCAGGATTTCCCCGATGCCATATCCAACACCCAAGAAATTACCGAAAAGATAGAGAGCTACGAGCTGAACCAAAAGCCCATCATGCCCATCTTCCCCATCCCCGAAGGGTTTGAGAGCGAAATGCAGTACCTCCGCCACGTCAGCTACGAGGGTGCACTCGAACGTTGGGGCGAAAACTTTTCGGGCGAAATTAAGGAACGCGTAGACTTTGAGCTCGACGTGATGGAAAAGATGGGATTTCCCTCCTACTTCCTTATCGTTTGGGACTTTATTCGGGCGGCTCGCGAGATGGACGTGTCGGTTGGCCCCGGCCGTGGATCGGCAGCCGGATCGGCGGTTGCCTACGCCCTAAAGATTACCAACATCGACCCCATTAAGTACGACCTGCTGTTTGAGCGTTTCCTGAACCCCGACCGTATATCGATGCCCGATATCGATATCGACTTCGATGAGGACGGCCGCGAGGTGGTGCTGAAGTGGGTGGTGGAAAAGTACGGCGAAAAGCGCGTTGCCCACATCATCACCTTTGGCACGATGGCCGCCAAGATGTCGATAAAAGATGTGGCCCGGGTGCAGAAGCTCCCCCTTGCCGAGGCCGACCGCCTGGCAAAGATGGTGCCCGAAAGGCCAGGGATATCGCTCGCCAAGGCCTTCGAAGAGGTGCCCGAGCTGAACCTGGAGCGCAAGTCGCTGAACCCCCTCATCGCCAAAACGCTGGGCTTTGCCGAAACGCTCGAAGGATCGGTTCGCCAAACGGGGATTCACGCCTGCGGTATCATCATCACCAAGGACGACATCGAAAACTACATACCCGTAAGCACCCACAAGGATGCCAAGCTGCTGGTAACCCAGTACGACGGCAAGCACGTGGAGGACATCGGCCTGCTGAAGATGGACTTCCTGGGGCTAAAAACGCTGTCCATTATTAAGGATGCGATAGAGTACATCCAGGGTAGCAAGGGCATCACCATTGATATCGACAAGATACCGATTGACGACGCCGCCACCTACGAGCTGTACGCCCGTGGCGACACCACCGCGCTGTTCCAGTTCGAGTCGCCCGGTATGAAAAAGTACCTGCGCGCCCTGAAGCCCAACCGTATCGAAGACCTTATTGCGATGAACGCCCTGTACCGTCCGGGTCCGTTGGAGTACATCCCCGACTTTATCGACCGTAAGCACGGCCGCAAGAAGATCGAGTACGACATCCCCGAAATGGAGGAGTACCTCAAGGATACCTACGGGATTACCGTGTACCAGGAACAGGTGATGCTCCTGTCGCAAAAGCTCGCCGGCTTTACCAAGGGGCAGGCCGATACGCTGCGTAAGGCGATGGGTAAAAAGATGAAGGATGTGATGGACAAGATGAAGGCCGACTTCATCAAAGGGGCCACCGAAAGGGGGCACGACGCCAAGATCCTCGAAAAGGTGTGGACCGACTGGGAGGCATTTGCCCAGTACGCCTTTAACAAGTCGCACTCCACCTGCTACGCCTACGTATCGTACCAAACCGCCTACCTTAAGGCGCACTACCCCTCGGAGTTTATGGCCGCGGTGCTGAGCCGCAACCTGTCGGACATCAAAAAGATCACCATCTTTATGGACGAGTGCAAGCGCATGGGCATCGACGTGCTAGGCCCCGACGTGAACGAGAGCAACTACAAGTTTTCGGTAAACGCCAAGGGACAGGTACGCTTTGGCCTTGGCGCGGTAAAGGGGCTGGGCGAAGGAGCCGTAAAGGCCATTATCGAGGCTCGCAAGCAGGATGGTCCGTTTAAGGATCTGTACGAAGTGGTAGAACGGGTAAGCCTGAGCTCGGCAAACAAGAAGAACCTCGAAACCCTGATCCTTGCCGGCGGGTTCGACAGCCTGTGCCCCCTACCCCGATCGGCCTACTTTGCCCCCGACGCCAAGAACGTTACCTTTATGGAAAGCCTCATCCGCTACGGTAACCTTGTCCAAATCAAACGAAGTAGCGCAGCCACCAGCCTCTTTGGGGCCATCGCATCGGCCGACATCGTGCAAAAGCCCGAGCCGCCAGCCAACGCCCCCGAATGGAACAAGCTCGAAATGCTCAACAAGGAGCGCGAGGTGGTGGGCATCTACCTGTCGTCGCATCCGCTGGACGAGTACCGAATAGAGATCGACAACTTTACCAACTGCACCCTCACCGACCTCAACGACCTGCCCTCGATGATGGGCCGCGACTTTTCGGTGGCCGGCATGGTTACCACCGCACGTAACCTGATGACCAAAACCGGCAAACCCTACGGCTCGATAACCGTCGAGGACTACTACGACAGCCACCAGTTTACCCTTTTCGGCAAGGACTACGAGCAGTTTCGCAGCTTCTTCTACGAGGGCTACTCGCTGCTGATACGCGGATCGGTTAACACCCACCCCTTCCGCCCCGGCGAAATGGAGGCCAAAATTAAGACCATCCGCCAGCTGCCCAACGTACGCGAGGAGATGGTAAAGGGGATTCAAATCACCCTGCCCATCTACAACATCACCGACGAAATTGCCGCCGAGATACGCACCTACGCCGAAACCTGCAAGGGCAACATCGCCCTTAAGGTAAAGATTATCGATCCGGAGGATAGGCTCGCCATCGAGATGCACTCCCGAACCTTTAGGGTAGGAATGAACCACGAGTTTATCGAATACCTCGAGCATAATAACATCACCTTTAAGCTGGTAGACTAACCCCTGCCAAGAGCGACAATTTTGACAATTAACGCCAACGATGTAGCCGCTTGTACCGGTAAATTTCTACTTTTGTAGCACGACGAAACAACTTAAACAGTTTATATGGCACTTGAAATTAACGAAGCCAACTTCGAAGAAATGGTAACCAAGGCAGATAAGCCTGTAGTATTAGATTTTTGGGCCGAATGGTGTGGACCTTGCCGCATGCTTACCCCCCTTATCGAGGAGATGCACGCCGAGTTCGACGGAAAAGCCATCATCGGAAAGGTAAATGTGGACGAAAACCCCGCAATTTCTACCAAGTACGGCATTCGCAACATCCCTACCATCCTGTTTATTGTTAACGGAGAGGTAAAGGACAAGCAGGTAGGCGCAGTGCCTAAAACCAAGCTCGTAGAAAAGCTAAACGCGCTACTCTAGTAGCCCCCTAACCATAGCAAAGGCATCCTGCAAGGGGTGCCTTTACTATATCCAGCCCACAAGCCGCCCCAGGGCCACCCCCCGCTGCGCAAAGCAGCAGCCCTCGCCTCCCCTTTTACGGGATGAACCGGGTACCCGCCCCATGGGCCCACCCAGCCGTCCCCTTGCTCCGG
>CAXYUU010000213.1:0-6255 GCA_964292015.1 uncultured Acetobacteroides sp. | reverse complement strand
GCCGATGAAAGAGAATAAATGGGTAAAGATTACGGTTGACTGGACGGTCGTTTTTACCACAAGTATTGCTATAGGTTTCTTTATAAACTTTATTTTCTCTGGGTTTAATATACTTAATATCAGCTGGCATTACGCAAAGCTCATCATTCTAACATCCCTACTAATTGGCGTACTGATGTGGAAGGGAAACCAGTCTATTCAATACCTTATAAGCAAAAAATTCCCTTGGGATGTAAATCCATCTAAAGCATTCAAATGGAATCTGACCATTTCGAGCATTCACAATACGGCTGTACTATTTATCATCAACACCCTTTTATACGCATACTTCACTCCTGGTCACTTCAACTTCATTAAACAACTCGACGGTATTATCATAAACACGGTAATCATCTCCCTAATCAGCTTTTTCATCTGGACGGTCATGTTTCTTCGCCGGTTTTTTGAAGGATATAAGAAGAATATTCTAAAAGAGGAGCAGTACAAGCGCGACATCGCCATCTACCAGTACGAGATGCTGAAGAACCAGGTAAACCCACACTTCCTATTCAACAGCCTCAACGTGCTCACGTCGCTGGTCGAAACCAATCCCAATGCTGCCGTTAAGTTTATTCGCAAGCTTGCCGAGCTGTACCGCTACGTGTTAGATGCTAAGGATAAGGAGCTGGTACCGCTGAGCGAGGAGCTAAGGCTAACCGAGGCATACGTGTACATGCAGAAAAATCGCTTTGGCGACAACCTCATTGTAAGCAGCAACGTAAGTCCCGACAGCAAGCAAATTGTACCTTTAGCCCTGCAAATGCTGGTGGAGAATGCGGTAAAGCACAATATTGTTTCATCAGACAGGCCGTTAACCATACATATATTTGAAGACAACGGCTACCTGGTATGTGAAAACAACCTACAGAAGAAATTGACGCTACCCGACTCCAACACTATCGGCTTAAAGAACATCAAAGACCGATACGAGTTCCTTTCCCCAATGCCCATGTTTTTTGGCGAGGTAGATGGACAGTACGTGGTTAAGCTGCCGTTGATTTGAAATAAAGACATTAGCAATTAGACTTTAGATGTTAGAAAAAACATCAGACAAAAACGAGCGTATGTCTGTATAAATCTAACGTCTAATAGCTACCATCTAAAATCTAAAACATGAACTGCATAATAGTAGAGGACGAACGCCCGGCAGCCGAAAGGCTCAAGAAGTTGGTGGAGCAGTGCGATCCATCATTTGAAGTGCTAACCCTCACCGACTCCATAGCATCGACGGTTAGCTACCTGAAGATCCACCCCCAACCCGATTTCATGCTGATGGATATTCAGCTGGGCGATGGCATTAGCTTTGAGATTTTGGAACAAGCGCCGGTAAGCTGTCCGATTATCTTCACTACGGCATTTAACGAGTACGCCATTAAGGCGTTTAAGGTGAACAGCATCGACTACCTGCTAAAGCCAATAGATAAGGACGAGCTATGCGAAGCGCTAAGGAAGCTACGAACGCATGTTGGCAACAGCACGCCATCTTCTCAGGTGTCGGCCGAGGCAATTGCCCAGGCCATGCGGATGCTTACCGGAACCTACAAGGAGCGGTTCGTCACACGGATTGGAGAAAAGCTCATTATGCTCCAGGTGAGCAACATCTCGGCATTTGTAAGTATGGAAAAGGCAACCTACGCCTACACGCTCGAAGGAAAAATGGTAAGCATCGACCATACGCTCGACCAAATAGAAAACCTGATCGACCCATCGAAGTTTTTTCGCATCAGCCGCAAACATATCGTTGCGCTATCGAGCATTACCGACGTGGTGGTGTACTCCACCTCGCGACTAAAGCTCAACATTAAGGGGGTGAAAGACGATGAGGTTATCGTTAGCCGCGAGAAGTGTGGCAAGTTTAGGGAGTGGCTGGATAGGTAAAACATAATTAAACCCACAATATTAGATTGAAACCGTATCCCCCGCTGGCGGGGGTAGGGGGTGGACGAGACACAATACTAAAACATGAATATAACCTAATAAAAGACAATACTCATGGATAACTCGGACTACAATAAAAAGTTACAACCGTTTGCCAATAATCTAAGGCAAAATATGACTAAAGCAGAGGCTTGTCTTTGGAAATACGCCTTAAGCAACCGACAAATGATGGGGTTTCAGTTTAGAAGACAACGCCCCATTCTAAAGTACATTGCCGATTTTGCCTGTCTCGATCTTAAACTTGTTATTGAGGTTGACGGTTATTCGCACCAACTAGAAGAGGTACACCTTCGAGATGTCGAGAAAGATAAAGCATTGCAGTCGATTGGGTATCGAATCTTACGATTTTCGGATAATGAGGTAGTAAACCACATACAGGTTGTAAAGGAGATGATCATAAATACAATTAAAGAAATACAACAGAGTCCACCCCCTACCCCCGCCAGCGGGGGACAGTGCTTCGAATAGACGTAATAGTTAGGTTTCGTATTAGTTTCACTTCAAAAACGGTAGCAGTTACATCCTACGCCTCTTTACCCTGCCCTTCACCCCTGTATCGAAAAGCAGTTGCCATCTGCATAAGCCATCCTGCTTTTTATAAAACACCCCGCGCAGTTTAAATAAGGATGACGAATGTTCATCCTTTTGTTTTGTATGGTGTTTAATTAATGGGTAATTTAGTCATCGCTACGGCTAAATTTTTGCCTCAACAGCAACCAAACGGCCGCAGCTTAACCGATGCAAAATGAAACCTACACCGCTTGTAGAGACAGGCACCGATGAATAATGATTCACCCAGGTGGGTATCAGGCAGCCACTAAAAAATAACCTAACTCGTATGAAGAAATTACTACTCACTGCATTTCTTTGCGCAACTATGGGACATGTATTTAGCCAATCATCACCATTAAAATCGTACAACGACTACCCCGTTTACACTGGTAACGACCTTCAGGTGGTGTACTCCCCCACCGAATCGCGGTTTACCTTTTGGTCGCCTGCGGCAGAGGATGTTTACCTTAACCTTTTTAAAGAGGGATCGGGCGATGAGGCCTACCAAACCCTTGCCATGGTGCGTAGCAACCCGAGCGAACCGTGGCGACTGACCGTTAACGGAAATCTTAACGGCAAGTTCTACACCTTTCAGGTAAAGATTAACGGTAAGGTGCTGGCCGAAACTCAGGGAGCATGGGCTAACGCGGTTGGAATAAACGGCAATCGCGCCGCAGTGGTCGATATGAAGGCTACCAACCCCACCGGATGGGATACCGACAGGCGTCCCGCGCTAAAAAGTCCCAACGACATCATCCTATACGAGCTTATCCATCGCGATATGACCATGAGCCCATCGTCGGGCATCGTCAACAAGGGTAAGTTTTTGGCATGGACCGAGAGGGGAACCGTCAGCCCGCAGGGGTTAAGCACCGGCATCGACCATATTAAGGAGCTGGGGGTAACGCACGTGCACCTCCTCCCCTCGTTCGACCACGCATCGATAGATGAGACCACCCTCAACAAAAATCGCTACAACTGGGGCTACGATCCCAAGAACTTCAACGTGCCCGAGGGCAGCTACTCCACCAATCCTGCCGACCCCACCTCCCGTATTCGTGAGTTTAAGCAGATGGTGCAAAGCTTCCACCAGAATGGCATCCGCGTAATTATGGATGTGGTGTACAACCACACCTCCACCACCAACGGATCGGCATTTAACCTCACCGCACCCGAATACTTCTACCGCCACAACCCCGATGGCAGCTACTCCAACGCCTCGGGCTGCGGAAACGAAACCGCATCGGAGCGCGCCATGATGCGGCGCTACATCGTCGAATCGGTAACCTACTGGGTAAAGGAGTACCATGTTGATGGATTCCGCTTCGACCTGATGGGCATTCACGATATCGAAACGATGAACGCCGTAACCAAGGCGCTTAAGGATATCGACCCCACGCTATTCGTTTACGGCGAGGGATGGAGTGCGGGCGACTCGCCCCTACCACTCGAAAAAAGGGCGGTTAAGGCCAACGCCCCGCAGCTAACTGATGTTGCCGTATTCAGTGACGACATCCGCGATGGCATCAAGGGACACTACTCGCACGCTACCGATAAAGGTTTTGCCACAGGCGCTGCTGGATTTGAGGAGACCATCAAGTTTGGTATTGTTGGATCGACCCAACACCCTCAGGTAAGCTACGATAAGGTAAACTACTCGAAATCGCCCTACGCCAACAAGCCTTCGCAGACCATCAGCTACGTGTCGTGCCACGACGACATGTGTTTGGTAGACAAAATCAAGGCATCGAATCCCAACGCCAGCCTTACCGACATCATCCGGTTCGACAAGCTGGCGCAGACCATTGTACTTACCTCGCAGGGCGTACCGTTTATCTTCTGCGGAGAAGAGGTGCTTCGCGACAAGAAGGGCATTCACACCTCGTTCGAATCGCCCGACTCCAGCAACAGCATCAGCTGGGATAACAAGGCAAGATACAACGACGTGTTCCGATACTACCAGGGGCTCATCGACCTGCGTAAGAAGCACCCAGCCTTTAAAATGCCCACCACCCAGAGCATTCAGCAGCATCTTAAGTTTATGAACAAGCTCCCCAAGAGTATGGTTGCCTACACCATTAGCGAAAACGCCAACGGCGATAGGTGGAAGGAGATTCTGGTAGTATTTAATGGCAACACCATCGCCAAGAAGCTATCCATCCCTAAGGGAAGCTGGACTGCCGTTGTGAAAGATGGAATGGTAAGCGAAAAGGGCCTTGGCACCGTTAAGGGTGGACAAGTAGAGATACCCGCCTCGTCGGCGCTAATACTACATAGGTAGAGAAGGATGATTGAGCTTAACCATATAAAAAAGGGGAATGCCACGGCGTTCCCCTTTTTTATATGGCGCACGCATAGGCAACCCTTTGGAAGACGAGATACCTCATCGCTGCAGGACTGCCTACCTGTTGCCATGCACGCTAACCTTACGCTTCGCCTTTTTTAAGTACGGCAACGGCGGAACAAATTCGAACTCCCTCGATACGTCAAAAAAGAGGTTTAGCAAATTTAGGTGCTCACTTCCAATAATCAGCAGAATTCGATCGTCGGCGCTATGGGGTATGCGTTGTATGTTTCGGAATATTCTCAGGTTTCGGTTATACCACCGTCCCGTTTCAAAGTCGACACCGGTAAAATCGCCGGGCTGCTCCTCGTACTTAAAGGGAACCAGTAGGTACGTTCCCAAACTCTTCCTTATACGATCGGGATTGTTTTTTTTGTACAACTCATCGGTTATGCTTGCAATTTTTTGTTGCGACACGGACTCCCTATAAATCGAATCACCTGAGTTCTGAACGTAATTCTCAAATTTCGACAGACGGATGCTGTCTTTAAATATTGACTTTAGGTTGTCGTAGTGCCTTCCGGGATCATCGACACAGTAAATTTTTGGTAGGCGTAAGCTTTTCCCAATCCGAAAACCTAGCTGGTAGCATTCGTTCTTTTTTAAAGCCCACCTATCGGACTTGTACAAGGAGTACAGGGAGTCAATTTTAGGCTGATTGTCTGGTCGATATTCTATGGCAATAATGGTAGGTTTAAACTCCTCGATAGCTTTAGAGATGGACTTAATTTGCGACTGGTAAGGCTCGTCGAGCACCGATATTTGGTCTTTCTTATCCGTCTTTATAGCATCGAGATTGGGGTAGGCAAAATGAAAAACGCCCAACGTCATTACCTTCGTCTTTGAAGGCCGTTTATCGGCTTGTCCCAAAAGCCCATTGGCGATTAAAATGCTGCAAAAAATAAGTATAGCCTTTTTCATGTCTGGTTTTGATTAATATTTCAGACATACGACGAATGACCTAGAGGGATGTTACAAGAGAGCTGCAGCAAAGCATAAAGTATAACCATTAAACATTGGCTACCATTATATGGCGGTAACAACCAAATGCTAGACATGATTATTACAACGGTAAACCGCTACCTTTTTTGGGCACAAACACAGCTTATGCTGAATACCATAAGAAACAGAACCGTCTTTCATCTTTTTACAAGTACTCCTTACTGCATATTTGATATAGCAAACTGGAGGCTTTGAGTACCCGAGCGTGTAGAGGCGTTACGCTTAGCAGAGAAACCGCCCATTCATGCATTGTATACCACTAACGCAAATGTTATAAGCAATTCATTCCTATACAAAACACCTAAAGCGATGGTTACCCCAACCACTTAGCATTGCATAATCGGCTACCGCTTTAGGCTAGGAAACACCCCCCATTTACA
>CAXYUU010000212.1:0-6299 GCA_964292015.1 uncultured Acetobacteroides sp. | reverse complement strand
AGTTAGTATGAGGGTTAAAATTGAAGCTATTAGCAAGCTGCTAGGGATTCTATCTCTGGCATTTTTTATCGGAGGATGTCACACCGAAAAAGGAAACGACGAAAATTTACCGTTCAGCGGAGATGCTGCTGGTGATCTTACCGGTTACTACCAAAATGCATCAGGCAAAAAGGGTACTGACCTTAAAAATGCGCTCAGCACCATTATTTCGACTGGATACACGGCTAAATCGTACGGAGATCTTTGGACGGCATATAAAACAGGCGACATCAGAACCGACGGTACAGGTGCCATTTGGGATATATACTCCGACATCCCCAACGGAAAGGCTCCCTACTTATACCAGCCAGTGCAAAACCAATGTGGATCCTATAGTGGAGAGGCCAGCTGCTACAACCGAGAGCATACCATACCTAAAAGTTGGTTCAAAGAAGCATCACCAATGGTATCGGACTACCTACACATACTTCCTACCGATGGATACGTTAACGGTAGACGAAGCAACTATCCTTACGGAGAAGTTGGTACTACAACATGGACATCGAAGAATGGCAGCAAGTTGGGCAGTGCCAAAAGCATCCTTGGATATACCGGAACAGTATTCGAACCCATTGATGCGTATAAGGGCGACATTGCCCGCATCTACTTCTACTTTGTAACGAGGTATGCCGATGAGCTGAAAAAGTACGACAATACCGGCAAAACGGAGGAGGTATTCAACGCTAACGCGTACGGATTAGACAAATGGGTAGTTGACATGTTCCTACGCTGGAGCAAAAACGACCCGGTTAGCCAGAAAGAAATAACCAGAAATATCGAAGCGGAAAAATTTCAGCATAATCGTAACCCATACGTAGACCACCCCGAGTTTATCGATATGATTTGGGGAACCACTGCAACAAAAAGCACCACTAAAAAGGCCGGCTTTACCTACATCTACATAAGGATGAAGTAGAGGCTCTAAAACGGAAATTTAAATCAATCACCTAAATAATTAAAGCATGAGAATGATAATCACCCTGATTATTGGGCTATTCCTATCTCTAAACGCGATGGCGAATATTAGCACGATAAAAGGAAAGATTGTTGATTCGAAAACCAAAAATGGTGTTGCTGGAGTAGCTGTTAAAATAACTACAGGTGCAAGCACAACATCAAATGCTCAAGGAGTTTTCGAATTAAGTAACGTACTACCAGGAAATGGTGTACTTTCAATTACATCGTCCCAAATTGTAAGTAAGACAATAGATGTGGCCGTAAGTAAAGATCAAACGGTCGATCTTGGCGATATCCCTGTTCAGCTGGTTAGCGCACAGGATGAAACGGCCATACTCCTAGACGAAACCGAAGTGGCAAACGAAGAAGGCAGCGAACAAAACGTATCCTCGCTCCTAACCTCGTCGGACGATGTGTACTTTAGCAACTACGGCTTTAAGTTTGGCGCTATGCGCTTTAACCTTCGTGGCTACGAACAAGATAACTTTACCACCTATATCAACGGCATCAACTTTAATGGTACCGAACGAGGTAGCTTTCAGTACTCGTCTATCGGAGGACTAAACGATGCGGTTAGAAATAGGGATACAGGCAACGGACTCGAGATGACATCGTATGCTTATGGCAATATAGGTGGCGCATCGAACATCGACCTACGTCCAAGCCACCAGGCAATGGGATCGAAGGCCAGCTTGGCATTTGCCAACAGAGCCTACACCACCCGTGCAACGGCCAGCTACTCCACCGGCATCCTTAAAAATGGCTGGGCGTTTACCGCTTCGGGATCGCAACGCTGGGCAAAAGAGGGCAACGTAGAAGGAACCTACTACAACAGCTGGGCCTACCTGCTAAGTGCCGAGAAGATATTTAACAGCCGCCACAGCATCTCTATTACCACCTTTGGCTCGCCCACCGAAAGGGGCACCAGCTCGGGTAGCGTGCAGGAGGCTTACGACCTTACGAACAACAATCTCTACAATCCCAACTGGGGTTACCAAAACGGTGACAAGCGTAATGCACGCGTCGTGAAATCGTTTGAACCAACCGCTCTAATCTCGTACGAATGGAAGATCAGCCCTCAAAGCACCCTTAATGCAGGTATTGCAGGACGCTTGAGCATGTACAAAAAAAGTGGACTTAACTGGTACAACGCACAAGATCCGCGCCCAGACTACTACAGAAAACTACCCAGCTACTATACTGACCAGTCGGCAGAAACTGTTAAGCAGGCTTGGCTAACCAATAAAGCCACTAGCCAAATCGATTGGGATAATATCTATGAGGTAAATAAAAATCAAGGTGGCGATTTGCGATCGATATACATTCTGGAAGATCAAAATAACGACTTCAAGGAGGTAACCTTTAACACAACACTCAACAGCAAGCTTACCGATAACATTACCGTAATTGGAGGAGTAGAGGCGCGCAGCTATGTTGGCGCACACTACAAAACCATCAACGACCTTTTAGGTGGTAAGTACTGGCTCGATATCGACCAATTTTCGGAACGCGACTTCCCTGATAAACCCGAAATGCTTCAAAACGACTTAAATAACCCCAACCGTATGGTGGGTGTTGGCGACACCTTTGGATTCGACTACGATCTACACTCAACATCGGCCAACAGCTGGTTACAGGGAACGCTTAACCTCAGCAAGTGGGAAGTTTCGGCAGGTGTAAAGTACACCTACAACTCGTTCTACCGCCAAGGTAACATGAAGAATGGACGTGCTATCGACAATTCGTACGGAAAGGGAGCTACCCATACCTTTAACGATATTTCGGGCAAGGTAAATACGCTGTACAAGCTTAACGGCAAACACTTCATTGCGCTAAATGCCCTATACGAAACTCGCTCGCCACTATCGTACAACGCCTACGTTTCGCCTCGTATTAAGGATACCCGTATCCCTGATATGAAGAATGGTAAAATTATGTCGGCCGACTTAGGATACCTATTCAACTACGGTATCGTAAAAGGCCGCATTACCGGATACTATACCCTATTCAAGGATCAAATAGAGATCAGCAACTTCTACAACGATGCAAAGCAAACCTTTGTAAACTATATTCTAACCGGTGTAGACAAGGAGCACAAGGGTGTTGAAGTTGGCCTATCGGCTAAGGTAACCTCGCAAATCACCGTCGAATTCCTTGGGAATATGGGCAAATACCAGTACAAAAACAACCCGATGGGAACTACCAGCTACGAAAATGGCAGCATGCCAGACACAAAGCAGGTGGTTAACTTTAAGGACCTTTACGTTAGCGCAGCACCACAAACAGCAGCAAGCATCGGTGTAAGCTACTTTCACCCTAAAATGTGGTTTTTCGACACCAACGTAAACTACTACGACAACAACTACATCGACATTTCTCCCGCACGACGCGAGGTTGGCAGTACCATACCAGTAAGCAAGCAACCGCTATTTACAAAGCAGGAGAAGTTTAATAGCAGCTTTATTTGGGATGCCTCGGTTGGCAAGATGATCTACTTCAAAAACAGATCGTCGCTCAACATCAACCTATCGGTTCAGAACATCCTAAACAAAGAAAACATTAAGACTGGAGGATTTGAACAAGGACGTATCGACGACGTAACCTACAGCTCAGAGAAATTCCCAGGCAAGTACTTCTACCTACAAGGTGTTAACTTCTTCCTAAACATAGGGTACAAATTCTAAGCAACCGCTAACAAAAAAAGAATGAAAAGAATCGTAACAATAATAGCCGTACTCAGCTGGTTTTTGGCCGGTTTTACCGGATGTTCGCCAGAATTTGACGAACCACCTGCTAAAGAGTACAAGTACGAAGGGAAGGCAACCCACACTATTGCCCAGTTTAAAAGCCAGTTTAACTCCGACTTTACCAAGATTACGAGCGACGTAATTTTAAAAGGGGTAGTAAATGCAACCGACGAGTCGGGAAATATCTACAAGAAGCTATACCTACAGGACGAAACTGGCGGACTAGAGATTTCGCTTGGTGCCACCAGCCTGTACACCCAATTTAAGGTAGGTCAGGAGATATTTATTGAGTGTAAAGACCTATACGTAGGTAAGTACAATGGTATTACACAACTAGGTTACCCCTACTCTAAAAATGGCAACGATGCTATTGGACGTATGCCTCAGAAAGTGGCCATGGAACACATCTTTAAAAATGGACTGCCAAACATTAAGGCAGTGAACCCAATTGTAGTAAACTCGTTGGCCGACCTTACCGTAGGAATGACTGATCAGCTGGTAACCATAAAGGATATATTCTTCACCAATGGAGGAGCACAAACCTTTGCTACGAAAGGAGCACTGTATCCATCACCTCAGGAAATAATCGATTCTAAGGGTATAAAAAGTGCCGTATACACCAGCACATATGCCAAGTTTGCCTTCGACAAGCTACCCAAAGGATTGGGATCTATTACCGTCATCCTATCGTCGTACAACGGAACGTGGCAGCTTATAGTGCGCGATCGTAACGATATTGGCACCTTCGACCCTAGCGTTACCGAGCCTCCAAAGCCACCTGTATATACTGGCAACGCTACGCATACCATTTCCCAATTTAAAACCCAATTTGGCAATACCGACTTAGCCGAAATTACCGAAAATGTGGTAATCAAGGGTATTGTTTCGAGCTCCGATCAATCGGGAAATATCTTTAAAAAGATCTACATTCAGGACGAAACTGGAGCAATCTCAATTGGAATTGCCATTAAGGAACTCTACAAAACCTATAAACCTGGGCAGGAAATTTTTATAGAATGCAAAGGTCTCCATGTGGGCAAGTACGGCAAGGTACTCCAAGTCGGTCAAAAGTTCCTAAATACGAAAACCAATACTTGGCAAATCGGACAGATGAGTGAGGCCGAAGCCGTTACGCATATCTTCAAGAAACAAGATCCAGGGGCGTTGGTATCTCCTACTATTACAGACATCGCCAGCATTACCCCCGACATGCTGGACAAGCTGGTTACCATTAAGAACGTGACCTTTACCAATGGCGGAACAAACGTTTACGCAATCAAGAATACCAACAACGCCCCTACGATGGAAGAGCTAAAGGACGCGCAAAACAACGTCATTAGCATTGCAACCAGCGCGTATGCCTCCTTTGCCGCCACCACCCTACCTACAGGGCCTGTAACTATTACGGCAATACTTTCGCAGTATAACGGAACTTGGCAGCTAATTATCGTCGACTTAAAAGACGTTGTAAAATAAAAAACTCCCGCCCCCCCCTGGGGCGGGCAACACTAAATAATAACTTTAAAAAAAAACAAAAAAAAAAAAAAATTAATTGTAATTAGACTTTTATTCATAGTAGCATTTACATCTTGCTCGAAAGATGATGACAACACGGTTCCAACTCCAGAACCAGTAGCAAAACCTGTACTTTCTGAAGATTTTGAAAAAGGAGTAGATAAGGCACCAGTATCGGCCATAACCGGATGGACTACCTTTAAGGAAAAGGGAGAGCTTACCTGGAACACAGTTATATTCGACAAGAATGCTGCTGCCGAGGTATCTGCTTACAAATTTGCAACCGCTGGCGAGAACATCACCTGGATGGTATCTCCTGCACTTAACCTTGCTGATACTAAGGTTAAGAATGTAGTTTACGATATCGCTTGCGGTTTTTGGATTGAGACCTCGCCACTCGAAGTTTACGTAATGACGGATGCAGTACCAGCAAATGGCAAGCCCGAAAAAGTAGCTGCTGGAAATCCGCTAACCAGCACATCGGTAAAAAATGGCTGGTATACCGCCACTATCGATCTTTCGAAATACACCGGTAAGGTTTACATTGGATTCAAATTTACAGGTAACAATGCTACTAATGCCAGCAGCACTTTCCGTATCGACAACTTCCGTTTTGGCTATACCAACGTAAAGGGTGATGTATCGGCAACTCCGCGAAATGTAACCCAAGCAATAGCCCTTCAAGACAGATCTTGCAAATGGGTAAAAGGTTTTATCGTAGGTGTTGCTGTTTCTAAATCAACAGGTGATGGTTTTACCATTAAATCGACAGGTTTAGTTGCTGGCGATGTTACCAATATTGTACTTGCCCCATCTGCAACCGAAACCGACCCTACCAAATGTATCGCAGTTAAACTTCTTAAAGGTGATCCACAAACCAGCTTAGGTTTAGGAACTAATGCCGCACTTCTTAATACTGAAGTTTCGGTCAAAGGAATTCTTGTCAAGTCTTTCGGTATAGCAGGCTTGACCAATGTTGCTGAATTTAAAAAGTAAAACAACCGACTCTAAATAAGAAGAGGCTGTCTCAAAACTTGGTGG
>CAXYUU010000211.1:0-6339 GCA_964292015.1 uncultured Acetobacteroides sp. | reverse complement strand
TTGGGGTTTGATTTGGTAAATATTTGATATGAGACGTTAGATGTTAGAATTTAGATAAAATTTCTCGCATATCTAATATCTCACATCTAATGTCTAAAATCTCATGTAGCCATATAAAAGAAAAGGCCACCCAAAGGTAGCCTTTTCAGTATGATTGACCAAAAGCTAGTTTGTAGCTTTTTCAAGTCTTTTCATGATGGCGAAAATAAATGCAGCCGAAAGAAGGCAGCAGATAACTAGAACGCCCCAGAACATGGTAAGCGATAGATCTTCCCAGAACATACCCATAACACCAACCAGGTAGTTACCAATTGCGGTTGCGGCAAGCCAGCCACCCTGCATCATACCTTTGTACTGAGGTGGGGCAACTTTTGCAACAAACGATAGACCCATTGGGCTAAGGAAAAGTTCGGCAATGGTAAGAACGAAGTAGGTACTTATCAACCAGTTTGGCGAAACCAGCGAATCCGAAACACCCTTAATATCCGAAGGTGCAGGAAGTCCCATAGAGCCAACTAGCAGCAGAATAAATCCTAATGCGGCGATAAGCATACCAAACCCAATTTTCTTTGGTGCTGATGGCTCTTTTCCCTTATTGTTTAGGAAGGTGAAGAACGCTACGGCAATCGGCGTTAGCAGGATAATGAACAGCGGATTAAACTGCTGGAAGATTTGAGGGGTGATCTTTACCATTCCGGTAATATTCTGAACCACCACAAGGTAGTAGGCACCTAAACCAGCCAAGCCAAGAGCAGAGATGATTCCACCAATTTTTACATTTCGCTTGTTGCCAAATAGGCCAAACGATGCAAGGTAGATACCGTAAGCAAAGGCGATGAAAGGGATAAGGGCAAGCAGCGAAAACATCATGCTGTGCGTTGGGGTAATATCGCTAAGCGTGTAGTCGCGTGCAAAGAAGGTCATACACAGGCCATTTTGGTGGAACGACATCCAGAAGAAAATCACCACAAAGAATACCAGAAGAAGAGCAATAACGCGCTCCTTTACCTGAGCAGGGGTAAGAATAACCACGTCGGACACCTTGCCACTATCTTTAGCCTTTTTAAGCTGCTGCTTGTGGGTAACGTCGACACCTTTCCAGGTTTTTCTAAATAGGATGAAAACAAGAACCGATAGAACCAAGCTACCGCAGGCAATCGCAAAGGCGTAGTTGTACGACTTGGTAAGCGACTGAACCACGTACTTCTCAGCGAAGTTGGTGGCAAATCCATCGGGAGTGTTCGAGCCAAATAGGTTAGGATCGGTAATGTTGATGGCCTTAATCTTGGCCTTTATAGCTTCCTTAGCCTCGATGTCGGCAGCCATTTTGCTGTCGAGCATTTCGTACTCGGCCTTGGATACCATTTGTTTTGGATCGGAAAGCTGCTTCGAAGCCGTTAGCTGGTACAACCCTGCCGCCTTAAGCTTAAACAGGTAGTTATCCCTATCGGCTTGGAAAAGTACGCCATCCTTTTTCTTCATCTTATCGATATAGCGGCTGCTATCCTTTGCCGTAGCGAAGGTCTTTTTGCCGGTACCAATAAGGTTTTCAATAAACGACTTATCACCCTTAGCCTCGTTTTGGCTAAAGATCTCGGCAACATAGGTGTCCTTATCGACAACCTTATCGTTAAGTGCTACGTAGCTCTTTGGAATAGACGCTTCGTAGGTGAATTTCTCCTGTGCAAGAATCGAGTTGTTGATGCTGTTGGCAACGCTAGGGGCAAAAAATGCACCTATGTTGATGAACATGTAGAAAATCGAGAAGGCAATATCTCGTTTGCCCTTGTAGATGTCTGCTTCGTACAGGTTACCCACCAACGCTTGAAGGTTACCCTTAAAGAATCCGGTACCCATTGATATTAGCGCCAGCGCGCCAAACATCATAATCTTACCCGTCGAATCGGCACCAGTAGGTACAGCCAATAAGAGGTAGCCCAAAAACATTACGGCAATACCTAAAAAGATAGTTTTACCATATCCCAAAACCTTATCGGCAACATAGCCACCGAAAAGAGGAAGAAAGTAAACCATTGCCAAAAACGATCCGTATATCAGGCTTGTTGTTGATGACGACAAACCGAACTTCGCCTGCATGTACAGCGCTAATATGGCAAGCATGGTATAGTAACCAAAGCGCTCGCCCATATTCGTTATCGCCAGTACAAGTAACCCTTTGGGGTGTCCTTTAAACATATCGACTGTTGTTTTAAAATAAGTGTTAATTACAATGTGCTTGCTCACAAAGATATTAATTAACCGAATTATTGCAATACGTTCCCTTTCATTTGAAAGTTAAAATCCAGTATGAACCTATAAATTAAAAGCACTATAGGTGATTTTGCTTTTCGCCATCAGCTTAATAAGGGATTATGAAAACAATTTAGAACCAACAAAAATAACGAGTACCCCAAACAACTCGGAAAAACACGCCCTGTTTCAGATCAATCGGTAGCCATACCCCCATCGCCACCCCATCCAAAAGCAGCAACAGCGGCAGGGGGAAACCAACCGGTGGTATTCTAATCGTCATTATAAAAGGGGAGCATTAGCCTACGAAAAAAAATAATTCCCCCTAGATGAAAACCCAACCTTCGAGTTCCCTATATTTGTTACCATAATGACAACGCATCGCAATGAAGATATTCCCGGCAGAGCTGATAAAGGCAATTGACCAGTATACGATTGATAACGAGCCGATAGCTTCCATCGACTTAATGGAGCGTGCTTCAGAATCAGTCACACGTAAAATTATGGAGCTGTACCCTAGCACCAGCCAGGAATTCGCCGTTATTGCCGGTTCGGGTAGTAATGGTGGCGACGGGTTGGCCGTAGCACGCATACTTTCGCAGCAAGGCTACAAGGTGCAGGCGTTCTTTATTCAAACAACGCCATCCACCAATGCCAATACGGCAACCAATCTTGGACGGCTAAGCCCATCGGCCAACCTTGCCCTCGAAACGCTAAAGCCCGATGCGGTTATCCCCTTTATTAATCCCGATACGGTTATCGTTGACGCACTTTTCGGGTCGGGATTAAACCGCCCACTCGATGGCTTTAACCGGCATATGGTAGAGTACATTAACGACAGCGGATGTAGCATTATCGCCATCGACCTGCCGTCGGGACTAATGGCAGAGGACAACACCACCAACGACCCACTGGCCATCATCCGTGCCGACTACACCATCACCCTCGAGCTTCCCAAGCTGGCACTGCTGCTACCCGAGAACGATTCGTATGTTGGCGAGCTCAGCATTGTGCCAGTTGGCCTCCACCAAAAGGCGCTCGATGGATTTCCGAGCAACATGAGCTACGTTACCAACGTTTCGGCCGCTAAGATGCTGTACAAGCGTCGTAAGTTTGCCCACAAGGGAACATTTGGCCATTGCTACCTAATAGCGGGATCGCAAAAGATGATGGGGGCATGCATCCTCTCGTCTAAAGCCTGCCTGAAAACGGGCTCGGGTTTGCTAACCTCGCACATCCCGGCAGGCTGCCAGATGACCATCAACATTGCCATTCCTGAAGTTCTTATAGATGTGGATAGCAGCGCCGACAACTTTACCCAGTACTCCAGCGTGTCGGACTACGACGCTATCGGGGTTGGCCCGGGCTTGGGAACATCGTCGACCAACATTGGAACGATGGCCAAGCTGCTTGCCGACTCGCGCAGAATGCCCATGGTTATAGATGCCGACGGCCTTAACATCATAGCATACAACCGGGAGTTGCTAAAGGTGCTACCGAAGTTTGCCATACTCACCCCCCATCCCAAGGAGTTCGAACGCCTTGCCGGAGGATGGAGTAACGATATCGAAAAGCTTAGGCTGCTCAACAATTTTGCCAAGGAGTACAGCGCCTACATCGTGCTTAAAGGGGCACATACCATTGTGGCATCGCCCGATGGTAGACTTTGGTTTGCCTCGGTTGGCAATCCGGGTATGGCCACCGCCGGCAGTGGCGATGTGCTTACCGGCGTTATCCTAAGCCTACTCGGCCAAGGGTACTCGCCCGAAGAGGCGTCGATACTTGGCGTTCACCTCCACGGTCTCGCGGGCGATATTGCCGCCAAAAAAGAGGGACAGGAGGCGTTAATCGCTACCAATATTGTCGATAATATTGGGGGAGCATTTAAATCGCTATGGAACATCAGAAATTCGTAACTTTGTAAAACAACCAATAAGGAACGCTACGAATTCGCCCTTACTTTCGATGCTTAGCATAAGTAGCATGTTCCCTTTTACATTTAAACTACAGCAACCATGAAGAAAAAATATCTTGTAGCCACAGCTCTCGTACTCGCTACATTAGGTACAATGGCACAAAAAACGGTTAACGCATATCAGGTAGCCGATGGTGTTAAGCCAGGTAGCTACATCTACTCGCTACCCATAACCTCGCTAACGTTTAAGGTAAAAGTTGCCCACCTGTCGTTTAAGAGTGGCCCGTACGCCCAGTTTACCCAAAAGTATTTGGGCATTAACGAAGCCGAACAATCGGACAAGGAGTACTACCGAATCCAATCGTTTACCAGCGGAATTGTCGAAGAGGCCGACTCACAAAACCTGTACACCCTCGAAGCGGTGCCAGGAACCGACATGTCGTTCCTCGAGCTCACCAACCAAGGGCTAATTGTCCCAACGGGCTTTGTTACCCAAGCCACACACCAGCCTAGTGCGGCAAAAGAGATGAGGATTGCAACACCCTACTCCGATTTGGGCGCCGATCCATCCATCTACAAGGAAAAAGCCACCTTCTTCTCCGATGTGAAAATGGACACATCGTTTGTTAAGGTTCCCGTTCAAAAAAGTATGCTTGTAGAAAAGAGCATGGAAACGAGAGCTTCGGATGCGGCAAACTTCATATTCACCCTCCGTAAGCGTAGGGTCGACCTCATTTCGGGCGACATCGATAACGCATTTAATAATGGCGAGGCGTTGAAGGTTGCGCTAAACGAAATCACCCGCCTCGAAAGGGAGTACCTTTCGCTCTTTATCGGAAAAACATACGTAGACTCGCTAACCTACCACTTCGACTACACCCCTACCGGAAGCGGCAAGTCGTCGTCAATACTATTCCGATTTTCAGAAAACAAGGGCGTTGTTGCCGAAAACGATCTGTCGGGTCGCCCGGTGATGCTTGAGGTTAGCTCGAACAATACCATTCAGCAGCTGCCTGCCGCAATAAACGACAAGGGCAAAGACGCTGTCATTATTGCCCGCTATCCCGAAGTTTGCACGGTAAAAATTATGGATGGTAAGGATATCCTTTTCTTTACTAAAGCAGCAATATCGCAAGCCGGTAAGATTGTACGCATGCCAATTTTATTCCAACCAAGTAACAGGAAAGACCGGTAGCAACCGCTCCTTACCAAAAACAAAAAGCCTGACAAATGTCAGGCTTTTTGTTTTTGGTAAGTAGGAATCTAGCTCCGATGGCCTTTTGCCTTCCGAATTCTTTCGACTAATCTGTAGTACTCCTTTTTTACCCTTTTGTACACTACGATGTAACGCCAAATGCCCACCAGTAGAATTAAAGGCGATACCACCAAAAGGACAACACCCAACTCCATTATCTTTTCGTACAAAGCGGCAAGCCGAACAATGGTAAAGCCGGCACTAGCAAACACTACCGCCGTTCGAAAGTAGGATAAGAAAGTTCGCTCCACCGCTAAATGGGTACGCGCTATTGCCAGTGCATCGTTTAAGTTAACCTCCTCCAGAATGTCATCCTCTATTTTAATCTTCATCGGACTTTACAGTTTACATCATTAAATTTGGCATGTACACCACGCAACCGATTGCTAGTTACGCATATTCCAAGTAACCATGCAGCTAGCTACCGCTAAAAAGTCGTTGTAACCAGTTTTTACCCGACTTGTAGCTACGTAGGTATATTTTCTGACCAGCAGCAGGCTCGTCGCCCTTCTTCATCTCATTCTTTTTGTACAGCACGCTAAGCTTCATACCAAAATTTTGGGCAATCTGGTACATGGTATCACCATTGTTGGCGGTGTAAAAATCGTTACCCTTCGAGGCGCTATTCCGTTTAGGCTGGATGTAAACTCGCTGTCCGGCACAAATAACCGAATCTCCGGTTAGCTCGTTGTACTTGTACAGCTGCCAACGCATTAACCCGTACTGTTCCGACAGCTTATCAACCGAGTCACCCTCTTTTGTCACAATAAACCTAACCCCATTACATTCCGAGGTGTTACGCTTGTTGTAGATATCCACCACAAAGCCATCGTCTGCACTGGTTTTGGATTTGCTCTTCTTCTTATATGTTGTTGCAGGCTTATTGGCAAAGGTGATGTCTACCCCCTGGTCGAGCAGG
>CAXYUU010000210.1:0-6347 GCA_964292015.1 uncultured Acetobacteroides sp. | reverse complement strand
CACTTATAACCTGAAGCGCCTCATTTTTTGCACCTTGAGGAGTTATTTCACCCTTTAAAGGACGACCTCCCTTTACTACGAAAGTGCTCATAACTATATTTTTTAGACTATTATCCTACTTTTTACGACCGCCCTTTTGATGCCTTCTCTTGTTATTGGCAGGAGTCATCGAAGAGCTAGGTGCACCACTAGGCTTAAACTCGCGAGTATCCATCAACCTTGTATTAAGGTTAAGCTTAATCTTGCCATCCGAAAGCACCATCAAATCCTTTATGATTGTCTCATCATTTACGGCATCCTTATTCCAGGTGAGGTACGCCTTTTTCATCTGGTTTGCAACCGAGGTTATGTAGAAGGTTTTTATTGGACCATCTTCCATCTCAGCAACATAATTTACCATCATTTCAACAACCCTCCCATAATGTTTAATCTTTATTGGACGAGCAGGGTAATCAATACGCCTAGGTGGCTCACTAATCGATTCGCGACTAGGTTTAGGGTAAGGCGATTCTATTTCTATTTTAAAATCGGAAATCACATGGAGATGATCCCACAGTTTGTGTTTAAAATCATTAATATCGCGTAAGTGCGGATTTAAATTACCCATTACAGATATTAAAATACGAGCCATACGGTTACGCTCAGCGATATCTTCAATCATTGAAACGTAATCGACCATTTTTTGGATATGTCGGCCGTACTCTGGAAGGATTAGCTTATTACGTTGAGAGTTGTAATCCCTAAAATCGATCTCGTCGTTATTATCAACTTGATTCATAGCTGTTATTCGCGTAAATGACATGTAATTTGCATTCTAAAATTGCCTTCAGAGAAAGATGCTACGAGGCAATAAATCAGAGGAATGTTATAATCCACAAAAATGAGAAAAAACTTTGATGAAAGCATAACCTAAAACTCTTTTTTTGAACTTTAACCGTTATAGTAACAAACACAAAGTATCACGACAGTATTATTAGACAGACAGCCCACCTCGGTCTCTCTCTATAACTTTGTATATTAGCAGCCATAAATTAATCCCCCATGTCAAAAACACGCGATAACAAACCTCACATTGGCATTTACGGCCGACGAAATAGCGGTAAAAGCACCATAATCAACCTACTTGCAGGACAAGGTGTCGCTATTGTTTCCGATCACGCAGGAACCACCACCGACCCCGTCAAAAAGTCGGTAGAAATTCTCAATGTTGGCCCCATAATTATTATCGACACAGCAGGCATCGACGACGAAGGTGAGCTTGGCCTCAAACGAGTAGAAAAGACCCGAGAATCAATAAAAATTATCGACTTAGCCCTTCTAGTCACATCCAGAGGTCAATTCGACGAATACGAGAAACAGCTAGTCGAAGAGTTTAAAGCCTACGACATTCCCTACATTGTGGTGCACAACATGTCTGATGACGAAAAAGCAGATAAAGAACACATTGACTTCTTTACCAACCAAAACATTCCCATTACAGAAATATGCGCAATAAATGGCAATGGGTTAGAAGACCTCGTGGAGAGCATCAAAAAAAACATGCCAGATTCAGCTTACACCGCGCCGTCGATGTTTAAGGGTATCATAAAAAAAGATGACATTGTCCTCCTTATTACACCAATAGACACCGAGGCTCCAGCAGGTCGCATGATACTTCCACAAGTACAAGCAATTCGCGACACACTAGACAACGATGCTGTCGCAATAACTCTAAAGGAAAATGCCGTAGAGCATTTCTTAAAAACAACAGGAATAAACCCGGCCCTAGCCGTTACTGACAGCCAAATTTTCGACAAGGCAAACGCAATGATTCCTATGGAAGTACCTCTTACCTCATTTAGCATAACGCTTTCTAAGATGAAAGGTCCATTCGACGAATTCATAAAAGGCACATCCAAAATTGCCGATATTAAGGATGGCGACCGCATTCTTATTCTCGAAAGTTGCACCCACCACACCAGCTGCGACGATATTGGTCGGTATAAAATACCACGGTGGATCAAGGAATTTACAGGAAAGCAGGTTGATTTCGACGTGGTCGCAGGCCTAAGTACCATCACCCGCCCAATTACCGATTACGCAATTATAATACAATGCGGAGGCTGTATGATTACCAGAAAACAAGTATTCAACAGGCTTCGACCTGCAATAGAAGCAGGGGTACCGGTGACGAACTACGGCATGGCCATTGCCTACATGAAAGGTATTTTCAACAGAGCAATTGCACCCTTCCTCGAAATTAAGTAGTACGAATACTATGGCTATACTAAATATTTAGTGGAGACGGTCTCACGTTAAAGAAGTGTGATTTTATGCAACTACTCAACACCCTTATATGGTATCACCACGCACGTATCACGAGCTGAAAGTCGGTGAAGCCAATCACGAGGCTACGCCAGCTATATTTGAAAGCCTATACTGCGATTTTTGGTGGTGTTCGTGATACTTGTGTCGTGTGTCGTGATACCACTGGTGCTGAGCAGCTACGATTATATGGTAAGTTCGTGCTAAGCATTTATACTTACGCCCATTGGGGTTTGTGTAGGCTACAACTTCGTTTAACTTCTGAAATATCTTCGTTTAACTTCGCATTAACCCCCTCTAATATTTTAGCAAAGCCAAATATAGTTAAACGTAGTCCACTCCACTTTCGAAAAAGCCAACTTCAAGTAGGAGCATACAGGCTGCACCCTTGATTATACGACCTGAGGTTTCGAAAATCAGAGCTGCAAGATAGAAACAGGCCACTGCGAATTAGAAGTAAACGACAGCGAATTAGAAACTAGCCACTTCATTTTAGAAGTAAACGGATTTGTTTTAAAAGTAAACGGCTAAAAGTTAGAAGTAAACGACTGACAGTTGGAAGTAAACGAAAGTGTTATAGAAGCAAACGACTTATAGTTGGAAATAAACGAAGGTGTTATGGAAGTAAACGGCTAAAAGTTGGAAGTAAACGACTACTGCTTAGAAACAGACTACTGCCGAAAAGGGTTTCTTTTAACATTATGCTTTGACAGGCGTAATCTTTCGAGTTAAACGGATCTTTGTGTGCTGTAAAAATGCGTATTCGTCTTTGCTACCTATTATTTCAGTTCCTTATATAGGGGCTGCTCGTATTCATAGGCTGGAGTTGAACGGGACTATCTATTTTTTGTCATTCCCTTATATACTCACCCAAAATTCAGCTATTAAATGCGAATTTCAGGGTTCCTGATAGGGTTGGCTATTTGTATAGCTGATCTCAAAGAGATTGAACAGGGATAGAAAAAGCAAAAGAGCGTACCAAACAGTACGCTCTTCTTTCTTACTTTTACAGTTCACCTTGTAAGTCATTAACACTCACAAAGCATTTGGGTGGGAGATGGGTCTCGAACCCACGACCTCCTGAACCACAATCAGGCGCTCTAACCAACTGAGCTACAACCACCGTGTGTTGTTATCGAGTGCAAATATACTAACTTTTTCTTTTGTTCAAACACCCAACTTCAATTTTATCCGATTTTATTAAAATCCCGACCGAAACATTCTTCAATATATTTTACAAACCAGCCGGTTAACACATTGTAAAATTTCATTTAAAACATTCTACTGCCTTTCTAAATCTGCTCTTTTCACAAAGTAATAGCCGTAAATACCGAGTATGAGGTACAAGAAGCTACCAATTATAGCATATGTTTTTATTATAAAGATTACGCTGTGATGTCTAAACACAACAATCCACCCTATAGTTACAGCCAAGTAGAACAGCTGCCAAACAAGCATTACTCCATTTTTATTTATGGTCGAAAAGGTCGTACTAATGCACCTTGTCGCAAATCCGAACACCATTAAGGGCGCAAGATATCGCGCCATTTCGCCAGCAAACAACCATTCGGAGCCCAGTACAAATGAAAAGATCTCAGGTCCCCATAGCACAACAGGCAAATTCATCAACCCTCCTAATAAAAGGCTAAGCATATATGCTCGCCTGTAAAATCGTTGTTTCAACGAAACTGATGCCATCTCTTGAAAAAATACAATACTAAAAGAGGAGCTAACCATATCAAGAGGAATGCTAACCATCTTCGAAAACCGCTCATAAACACCTACTATCGAAGCCGAAAAGGTAAACGAGAACGCATAGATTAGCAAATTCGCCGAAATCGAATTCAAGAAAGAAATGGGCATCGAAAACATTGGAAAACTACCATACTTTACCAAAATTCCTTTAAAATCAGATATTGAAGTCACCCGCAACAATTTATAATCGTGCTTCAAAAAAAAGAAAAGCCCTTGAGCAAGTGCCACCACCTCCGAAACGACAAACCCCAACCAGAGCCCAGCAACACCATTAGCATAGAACGAACGGAGCATCCTAACCACATTGGAAACGACCGTTTGCAGCACCTTACTTTGCGAAGTAAAGCCAAATCGGCTTTTACGAGAAAACCACATGCTGAGTATTTGACGAACTGACAGCATAAATCCAAAAACAGGCAGCATCCAAATCAGCTTAGAAAAAGCAGGATTTGGGAAAAAAGCCAGCAACCTATCATACGAAAAGTATAGCGCTACCGCCACAAGAATAGTCATGTAAAACGACAGCACCACTCCGCTCAAAGCAACTTTAAGTGCCTCCCCATTTTTCCGAGGAATCATTAATGCATAATCATACCTCCCTGAGACAAAAACAGCAATAAGCTGTGCAATGGCGATATAAAGAGCCACACTCCCAAATTCTTCGGGGGTATACAACCTCGACAATACCGGTAATGCTAGAAGATTAACAGCCATTGAAATGCCATTCCCAGTAAAAAGAGTTCCAACATTTCTCGTAAAATCCAATTTAATGAGTCGTTGAAGTTCGCCTATGCTTATCATTCTATTCTACATTTTATAACAAATATACATTGTGTAAGCGAGAAAAGACTGCACGACGGATACATTATATTTTCAAATGTCTATTTTTACGACGATTCAAAAAAAAGAATTATCCCAAAACAACATGAACAGTAGCATAGCCTTAGAACTTCTCTCACACATCCTTAAGCACAAAAGCGGGGATGTTGTTGACAGCATGTTTAAAAGAGGAATCATTTACAAACTCAACTATGGGGTTAACTCGCCCATAATAAAAAAGATTGCAGAACCATTTACTGGCAACCACGAACTAGCCGAAGAGCTTTACGTAATGGATTACAGGGAAGCGAAGTTAGCTGCAATCTATATAGAAACACATGAGAATATCAGCGCCGACCAAATGGAGCGCTGGTCCAATGATTTCATCAATAACGAAATCGTGGAGGTCGCAATTACCAACCTATTCTGGAAAAGTAAATACGCACTTTTCAAAGCAGCAGAATGGTCGTTGAGCAACAACGAATTCAAACAAAAGGCAGGCTTGATGATTATTGGTAAGATTGCAAAAGAAAAGCAAGAGTTGAGAAACGAAATTTTCGAACCCTATTTCGAGATTATTGAAGTCTTATCAGCAACCACATCTATCCATGCACGTAGTGCAGCAGCATACGCACTACGAGAAATTGGCAAACGAAATAAAATTCTAAACAGCAAGGCTGTCATGCTGGCAGACAAGCTAGCCAAAAACGACAACTTTTCATCAAAATGGATTGCAGAAGAAATTTCATGGGCGTTAAAAGATATCGAACTTCAGCAAAAACTGACCTAGGCATACATTTTGCAACAAATAGAACTTTTACAAAGAGAACTTTAAACTTTACATACTATGTTCAACTCTTCAAATCCCGTTTTTGGGAAGAACATCTTTGCGAATACAGCTCGCGACTTTACTGGAACAAACACCATGACCGTAAAAGGTACGATGGGTAAGGCTATGTTAATGCTAGCAATGGTAATCCTAGGTGCTTCGTATACTTGGAAAATGGCTTACGGACTAGAGACGGCCAATGCCGCTATGGGCTGGATGGTTGGAGGTGCAATTGGAGGCTTAATCACAGGCTTAATCATCGCATTCATACCGAAAACAGCAGGATGGCTATCGCCTATCTACTCAATACTTCAAGGCCTTTTCCTTGGTGCCATATCCGCTTTTTTCGAGGCACGATTCCATGGTATAGTTATGAATGCTGTTGGGTTAACCCTTGCAACTGCATTCCTCCTATTCTTCATCTACCGTACTGGGATAATTAAAGTTACAGACAAGTTACGCACAGGTATTGTTGCTGCGACAGGAGCAATAGCTCTTTTTTATCTGGTAACTTGGATTGTTAGCATGTTTGGTGGCAATGTAGGTTTCATGATGAACAGCAGCCTCCTAAGCATTGGCATTAGCGTTGTTATTGTTATTGTTGCGTCTATGAATCTTTTACTAGACTTCGACTTTATAG
>CAXYUU010000209.1:0-6362 GCA_964292015.1 uncultured Acetobacteroides sp. | reverse complement strand
TACCACGCCCCTTAAAGGCGCTATGATACTCTCCTGCGAATATTTGGTTCGGTAAGCCCCGCGACTTAATCTCAATTTTTCGAACTTTCTTTAGTAGCTCCGATGTCTCCATAATACACAGTTGTCAATATTCTAGGATCAAGTATTAAGACACAAGAATCAGCAATCAAGTTTAAGACTCGACGATTGATGGCATGTTCCGCAAAATGCACACATGCTGCCTCACCTCGCATATCTCAAACCTCCTACCTCACCTCTAAAGTCTATTCCCTAGGCTATGGAACTTCAACAGCATTAAGAATTTCTGTAATAATATCTTCCGACGTAATATTTTCGGCTTCGGCCTCGTAAGTTAGGCCAATACGGTGACGAAGTACGTCGTAGGCAACAGCACGAATATCTTCGGGAATAACGTAACCCCTACGCTTAATAAATGCGTATGCCTTAGCGGCCAATGCGAGGTTGATGCTGGCACGTGGCGAACCACCATACGATATCATATTCTCGAACTTGGCTAAGCCGTAGCTTTTAGGCTCACGGGTGGCAAATACAATATCTACAATGTAGCGCTCGATTTTTTCATCGAGATATACATCACGAACCACCTTGCGTGCTTTTGATATATCCTCGGGCTTAAGCACCTTGTTGGCCTTAGGGAAGTCGCCCATGATGTTTTGACGAATAATAAGCTTCTCCTCCTCCTTCTTGGGGTACTTAATAACCACCTTAAGCATAAATCGGTCTACCTGTGCCTCAGGAAGCGGGTAGGTTCCCTCCTGTTCCAGCGGGTTTTGGGTGGCCAATACAAGAAATGGTTCTGGCAGCTTAAATGTGGTATCGCCAATAGTTACCTGATGCTCCTGCATTGCCTCAAGGAGTGCACTCTGAACTTTGGCTGGCGAACGGTTAATTTCGTCGGCAAGGATAAAGTTGGCAAATACCGGTCCTTTTTTTACGGCAAACTCCTCGTTCTTCTGGCTATAAATCATAGTACCAATAAGGTCGGCAGGAAGCAGGTCGGGGGTAAACTGAATACGGCTAAACTTAGCTTCAATAATGGTTGCCAGGGTGTTAATGGCAAGTGTCTTTGCCAAACCGGGTACACCTTCTAGTAAAACGTGCCCATCAGAAAGTAGTCCAATCATTAAACTTTCTACAAGATGCTTTTGTCCAACAATCACCTTGTTCATCTCCATGCTAATGATATCAACAAACGCACTTTCTTGTTGAATTCTCTCGTTTAGTTCCTTGATATTCACAATTTCGCTCATACAAGAATTCTGTTATGTTTTTTGCTTTAATAGTTGCTCTAAATTAACGGCTTTAGTTCCCACATTATTCTTTAAGAGCCTAGAAAAGGGGTTAAATATAGTTAAAGCAAAGCTGCGTTAAATGATGTTCTATCCTGTTAGGCTTCCCACAGGGTATGCAAATGTAGCATAATCGCTATCTTTACAAAAAAAAATAAGGATGTCCCGCTACTTCATACGTATTTCATATAAAGGTACCCACTACCATGGGTGGCAAGTACAGATCAACGCCATTGCTGTGCAGGCAAAGCTGAACTACGCCCTAACCACCTACCTTCGCGAAACAATCGAAACAATTGGAGCCGGGCGAACCGATACCGGGGTTCACGCCTCCTACTTTATTGCCCATTTCGATTCGGTGAGAGACGATTTGGACACCAATAGCCTGCTGATCCATAAGCTCAACTGCATCCTTCCATCCGACATTACGGCCTACAGCGTTAAAAAGGTCGCCAGCAGCGTAAATGCCCGTTTCGATGCCACCTCGCGCACCTACAACTACTTTCTGCATACGGTAAAGAACAGCTTTTTAAACGACTACTCCTACCATTTTAGAGGCCAGCTCAATTTTGGGCTAATCCAAGAGGCTATTCCCTGTCTTTTCGAACATACCGACTTTACCAGCTTCAGCAAGCTGCACACCGATGTAAAGACGAACAACTGTACCATTACCCGTGCCGAATGGATCGAATATGCCCCCAACCAGCATGTTTTTGTGGTGCAGGCCGATCGATTTCTTCGAAATATGGTACGCGCCATTGTAGGTACGCTGCTAGAGGTTGGTAAGGAGAAGCTATCGCCCCTAAAGGTAAACGACATTATTATGGCCAAGGATCGGGCTTATGCCGGTAGCTCGGCTCCATCGCAAGGGCTATTCCTTGCAAAAATCGACTACCCCAACCAGGTATACGCCGAAGACGCTGATATAAAGCCCGTTTACCCCACCTTCTACCTGTAGGCATAGCCAGCTGTTGAAAAAATGTTAGGAACCTGTTGATAACTTTGTTGAAAACCCTTTTTTTACTGTTGTAAAAACCCTTACTTTGTCCTGAAATCAGCGAATTGCTACTAAAATAAGGAATCAAATGGCAGTTGTTAGTAACTTACAAAGAAGAAATGCTCTTGGAACGCCTATAGCCATGCGCAACAGAAGAATTTATCGTCAATCGGTAATCTTTAACAGCTCGGAGATGAGCACCGTTGACTTCTTTTGCAGCAAGTATAAGATTCAAAATAAGGGTAAGTTCTTCCGCGAAACCATTATCACCGCCGTTTTACAAAAGCTGGAACAAGACCATCCCCGTCTTTTCTAAACAGGAAACCACCCTCACCTTTCGAGGGTATTTTTTTTTATGAACCTATACCCGTGTTTTGTTGTTACCATAGGTAACAACAAAATGCCCTGCCAACTCCAAAAACTCATGAAGAAGATACTAATACTAGGTGAAGAAAACGCCTGCCGCTCGCAAATAGCCGAGGGCTGGATGCGCTACTACACAAAAAACCATGCCGAAGTGGTTAGCGCCGGTACTACCCAAAAGCCAATCGATCTTTTTGCCGCCAAATCCATGTCGGATGCCATCATCGACATTTCGGCACAAACCAGCAAGTGCTACAACGAGGTGGCCGATCAAACCTACGACTTCGTACTCTACGTTTTCGAACCAGCATCGGCCGATGCCATCACCTTTGCCGGTGAACCCAAGATTGTGGTGCAACCTTTCGACAAACCTCAGGAAGGAGCCAGCGCAAAAGAAACCGATGCCAGCTATGCTCGTATAAGAGATGAGATCGAAAACTACTGCTTCGATTTTGTTCAACAGTACATCCGTAAGCTTTACTAGCATGGTTGCCCAAAAAGAAATAGTGTTACCTCCCTACCCAAAGGGATTTCATTTAGTAACCCGCACTATCGAAGAGCAAGTTACCCCACTACTACCCCAGAGTGGACTGCTCAACCTATTTCTTCACCACACCTCGGCGGCACTATCAATTAACGAGAATGCCGATCCTTCGGTTCGTGCCGATTTTGAAACTTTTGCCAACAGCTGGATCCCCGAAAGGTTTCCCTACTTTACGCATACCGACGAAGGAGCCGACGACATGCCTGCCCACATAAAATCCTCTACATTTGGGGTTTCGTTAACCATTCCCATCGAAAATTACCGGTTAAAGCTGGGTACCTGGCAGGGTATCTACCTTTGCGAATTCCGCCGCAATGGTGGAAGCCGAAAGATCACAGCTACAATTCTCTACTAAAAGATTAAAGTTCGCTTACACATTTTAAGATTATTTGGTGCTTTTAATTTGAAATAGCTCAAATTATACTACATTTGCTGCAATTAGTTAGCTTAATAATAAACACAAATAGTCATATGGAAAGAAAGCTTTTCCTAGGTGATGAAGCAATAGCCCAAGGAGCAATAGATGCCGGACTTTCTGGTCTGTACGCCTATCCTGGCACTCCATCAACCGAGATCATGGAGTATATCCAAAGTTCGAAAGAGGCTCGCGAGAAGAACATCCACAACCTTTGGTCTACCAACGAAAAGACTGCAATGGAAGCAGCTTTAGGGATGTCGTATGCCGGAAAAAGAGCAATGGTATGCTTTAAGCATGTTGGACTCAACGTAGCCGCCGACTGCTTTATGAACGCATCGATAACCTGTGTAAACGGAGGTTTGGTTGTGGTTTCGGCCGACGATCCTTCGATGCACTCCTCACAGAATGAGCAGGATTCACGATTCTACGCAATGTTTGCGATGATTCCTATCCTCGAACCATCAAGTCAGCAGGAGGCGTACGATATGGCCTACGCTGCCTTCGAAATCAGCGAGCGCTTTAAGCTTCCGGTGATGCTCCGTATCACCACCCGTATGGCCCACTCGCGTGCAGGTGTGGCACAACAGGTTAAGGTTCAGCAAAACGAGCTGAAGCTTCCAGCCGATCCACTTCAGTTTATCCTGCTACCTGCTCTTGCTCGTAAGAACTACAAGAGCCTTTTGGCCACGCAGGAGCCTATGGAGGTTGCCTCACAAAACTCTCCATTCAACCAGCTTATCGACGCATCGAATAAGAGCTTGGGTATTATTGCATCGGGTATTGCGTTTAACTACCTCATGGAAAACTACGACGGTGTTTGCCCATTTCCCGTGCTAAAGATATGTCAGTACCCACTTCCTAGAAAGCAGGTGCAAACGCTATACAACGAGTGCGACGAAATACTTGTGCTCGAAGAGGGTTACCCACTCATCGAGGAGATGCTTAAGGGCTTCCTTGCCGTTGGTAAACCAATTCACGGCCGTTTAGACGGTACCCTACCTCGCGATGGCGAGCTTAACCCTTCGATTGTTGCTAAAGGCCTTGGCCTACCTGTCGAAGAGGGAATGGCTGTACCCGAAGTGGTAATGCCCCGACCTCCTGCGCTATGTAATGGTTGCGGACACCGCGATGTGTATGCCGACCTACTCGGAGCAATCCTAGAGTACGGACAGGGACGTGTATTTGCCGACATAGGCTGCTACACCCTTGGCGCACTACCTCCATTCAACGCCATTAATACCTGTGTCGACATGGGTGCCTCCATAACCATGGCTAAAGGTGCTTCGGATGCCGGGTTAGTTCCTTCGGTTGCCGTAATTGGTGACTCTACCTTTACCCACTCGGGTATGACCGGACTACTAGATGCCGTTATCGAGAATACCCCTATCACGGTGGTGATTTCGGACAACGCAACTACCGGAATGACAGGTGGACAGTCGTCGGCAGCTAACGGACGACTAGTAGATATTTGTAAAGGACTGGGCGTTCATCCCGACCATATCCGTGTAATGATTCCTCTTAAGAAAAATCACGAAGAAAACCTTAGGATTATTAAGGAAGAGCTTGCCTACAATGGCGTTTCCGTGATTATTCCACAACGCGAGTGCATACAAACTGCCGCCCGCCGTAAGAAGAGCGAAGCTAGCACAAAGACTAACGAGTAACGATAACACATCTTGGCTGCTAGCGCCCAAAGCGATGCAGCCAAGTTGTACTTTAAAACACTAAAAGGATGAAAACAGATATTATACTTGCAGGTGTTGGCGGACAGGGCATTCTTTCGATTGCTGCCGCTATTGGTACAGCCGCCGTGCAAAGCAACCTATACCTTAAGCAATCGGAAGTTCACGGAATGAGCCAACGTGGTGGCGATGTTCAGTCGAACCTACGTATCTCCGACAAGCCTGTTGCTTCGGATCTTATCCCCCTAGGTAAGGGCGACATTATTATTTCGGTTGAACCAATGGAGGCGCTACGCTACCTACCTTTTCTGTCGAAAGACGGTTGGGTGGTAACCAACACCACCCCGTTCATCAACATTCCCAACTACCCCGAGGTAGAAAAGGTGATGGAAACCCTTAAGGGTCTTAAAAATGGTATTGCCATCGATGCCGATGCCATTGCAAAGGAAGCAGGATCGGCACGTTCGTCGAACATTGTTATGCTTGGCGCTGCATCAGCCCACCTTAACATGCCTATCGAAGCACTCGAAAAGGCAATTGTAACCCTTTTCGAACGTAAAGGTCAGGATGTGGTAGATGCCAACATTAAGGCGCTACACGCTGGTCGTGATGCGGCTAAAGGTTTGTAGCTAACCCATAAAATTTAAACGAGTCCCCTTTCGAATATCGAAAGGGGACTCGTTTTTTATTAGCCATATATCTAAACATCTATACAACAAACAAATAGAAATCAAAATTATTCGTTAAACCATTTACATTACCCTACCAGCTAACGCAACTTGCACCTATACGAATAGCCGAATAATGGAACCTACAGTAACCGGGTGCCTTTAGTTTCCAACGATAGCATATTCTATTTTCCCGCAGATCCCACAGATTGCCGCAGGCATCTCGACTATAGATGCAATCTTACGGGAATTACAAAATGGGTATAACCATTACGAAGCAGCCCCTAGTTAGCAAAAACCCCAATCGACAGTAAAAACTTGGTCGTGCCTAATGCCTGCCTCTCCCTGTTTGCTACTTTTCTATATCGAAAACCGTTACT
>CAXYUU010000208.1:0-6372 GCA_964292015.1 uncultured Acetobacteroides sp. | reverse complement strand
ATTGTTGATAGGTACGTCAGTTTTTTTCCACCGCTCCTGAAGGTTGCGGAAGGCAGGTTCAACCTGCTCCTTATCGCTAATGTCAAAGCACAAGGGGAGAACGTCGGCCTTGTATTTTACTTCAATTTCTCTCTTTAGGTTGTCTAAAAGTTCGGTACGTCGTCCGGTGATTATTAGGTTATAGCCGTTTTCTGCGAGAAGAAGTGAAGTGGCCCTTCCAATACCCGAGGTCGCACCAGTTACAAGTGCAATTTTTTTCATCTGGTCAAGTTAAGTTTCGAGCTGTTGCTTTAATGCCATACAAAGGTACTAAAAAGGTTTTATGGATTAACGGGTCTGCATTTTGTTTTAAAAAATACGCCGAACGAATGGTGTTAAGTACAGGTAGTTGTCTGTATTGTTAATTAATATATTCATTTTTAAATGGCTTCATAATATAACTCGTAAGTATTTTCTATATTTGAAGGTAAAGACTCCCCAATGTTAACTATCAGAGAGGAAAATCTTCGGTATTCAACCGATCAGCTACATCGCTTTTTATCTGCAAAAATTGCCGATTTTAACTCGCTGTCTTCTTCCCAAAAGGATATTACTCAGGCGCTATTCGAATTCTGCGCGGCCAATTCTTCGAGCTCTTTCTTCGATTTCCCTGTAAATTTTAGAATTCGTAGAAGCAATTTTACCTCGAAGAATATTGAGGGCTCGTCAATTCTGTCAAGTAATCCGAAGCCTTTATTTTCAGTTCTGTCCGGAATTGTTCCTTTAAATGCACCCTCGTTTCGTCTCGATAGGGCAATCGATCGTGCAGCAAGGTATTATGCAATATGTGGATGTGCGGTAGTTGCGGCTAAAATGGCAATTGTAAATGGAATTAAGGAGCCAATGCTTTTTTCTTTGGATGTCGATGTGGCCGCTGAACCCAAATCGTTAACACTAGGCGAATCGTCTTATCAGGTGTATGCTGTTACTTTAAAACGAGGAGGGTATCCTTCCTTACTGAGCGAGTATGATTTCTCTGAAATTTTAGGCTCATTACATCGCGATGGGGTCGACGTGCATTTCTCTCATGTAAAGGACGAGAAGGACTTTGGCTATGTCGTACGAGAGTCTAGACGGGTTGGGTATAAATTTTCTTTCGATATAGATTTACTTAAAGGCGCAATCGAGCAAAAAACTATTTTGTGCATCGTTCCCTACTCTGGAGTTGATAAGTTTGAAAAGGCCTGTGGTAGTCTTAATACCGTCCATTGCGGAATGCTTTTCGATGGAGTTGGCGAAAATATAATTGTTAAGAATGGTGTAAAGCAATCTTTTTCATCGATCCTGATCGATGAAATTATTTTTGCAGCGGCTCAGTATCACTTCTCGGAAAATTTAGATGTAACGCTTAACCCCAATGGTGGTCTTCCCGTTTTGCACAACCAATCTGCTGAGCGTTCCATTCAAGATATTCTCGAAAATGTGGAGTATATGTCGTCGAATATTCTCCCTCAATATTTTGATGCTTGTATTAATACCTATGGAACAAGTCTAGCCCGATCTCCTTTTGCAACCTATTTTTCGGTTAAAGATGTAGGGCGATTTTTGGTTTCGCTAGAGACTTTTGTGCCAGATGTCAACCCTTGTGGCGTTTTTGACTGTGCGTTAAGAGTCATTTTTGAACACCAAGCTTATTCTGCAACGCCATCAGTAGCCATAATTAAGGTTGTCGAACGTTTCGAAAACGCAGGAGAAGGGCACGGGATTTTTGTGGAGTTGGTGAAGTTGTTTAATACTTTTTCTATACAGTATAAGGTTGAACGAGAAGCTGATGTTACCCTGTCTGCTGATTTTATTTTCTCTTTTGGTTTGATTTCGAAGGTAGCCCTAAAGGTCAGCGGGATGATGTCTGGTTTTAAGCGTAAGGGCGATGTGATTTTTTCAGTAAAATTGCTTCCTCACGATCCCCATACTGCTGATTTTAAAGAACATCTTGATAAAATACAGATTTCGAACAGGGCCATATCTCACCTGATTCGTCTAAAGTTAGTTAATGCCATTTCTCCAATAGCAAGGGGGGGGCTTTTTTATACGCTGTTCTCAATGTCGGAATGTCAAAATTTGGGCTTCGATATTACTAGTGACATGGAGATCTCTTCAAATTTATTTTTATTTAAAGAATCAGTAGGTCAAGCCGTTTTAGTTGTATCGGAAGAGTATGAAGCGCAGTTTGTTGATTGTATGCGCGAGCGTAAAATACCGATTACTCTTTTGGGTCATGTAACCAAAGGGGAGATTCGAATTGATGATGTTTCCTACGGTTTCATTGCCGATTTAAAAAAGAAGGTTTCCTTTGCATTTCAGAAAAACATAAAGAAGATGACAACAAAAAAAGTTGTAAAACCATACGAAGACTCTCACTCCACAAAAAAGGAGCAGGTTGCTAACATGTTTGATAATATTGCATCGAAGTACGATTTTTTAAACCATTTTCTTTCGTTAGGAATCGATAAAATTTGGCGTAAAAAGTTGGTTAAAGAGGTGGGAATGTATAAGCCATCCCGAATTCTCGACGTTGCTACAGGTACAGGAGATTTGGCAATAGCTTTGTCTAAGCTTAAACCTCAGAGCATTGTGGGTATCGACATTGCTGTTAAAATGGTAGAGGTCGGTGTCGAAAAGGTTAAGGACAAGAAGTTAGACGATGTAATCTTTCTTCAGCAGGGTGATTCCGAGATGATTAACTATGATAGTAATACGTTTGATTTTGCTACGGTTGCTTTTGGGGTTCGCAATTTCGAAAATCCATCACTTGGATTAAGGGAGATTCATCGTGTTCTTAAGCAAGGTGGCGGCTTGGCGGTTCTTGAATTTGCCATGCCTACTAAATTCCCAATAAAGCAGTTCTATAAGTTCTACTTCTTTAAGATTCTTCCTTTTATCGGACAGTTTTTCTCTAAGGATAAATCGGCATATACCTACTTACCCGAATCGGTAGAGGCATTTCCTAGTGGTGCTAAATTTCTAACTTTACTAAAGGAGGCTGGTTTTGCAAAAACACGTATTATCCCGTTAACGTTTGGTGTTGCAAATATTTATATTGGTGAAAAATAGTTTGTTTGTATGAACGGGTTGAAACTTGCTCTGTTGTTGGGTGTTTCTATGCTTTTAGCGATCCCTTCACCGGGGCAGTTAAAACGTGGACGCCCGCTTACAAACCCGGCCTACGATTTAGGCAAACCTTTTCATTTTGGAATATCGTTAGGAATAAACTTCATGGATGCCGATGTCGATAGCAAACGATTTTTCGCTAAAGATGAGTTTGGTAAAACGGTGTTATTATGGACTGATGTATCGCAAGTTTCACCTGGATTTAACGTAAACATCATTTTCGAATTGCAAGTCAAGTCAAACTTATCGCTTCGAGTATTACCTGGAATGTCGTTTGGGCAGCGAACCTTTTCATTTTATAACATAGTTAATAGCACTAGTAAGAAGGATTCAATATACAGTAATATGAAAATTGAATCCTCAATGATTGAGGTTCCTATTCTATTTAAGTATAGTGCATTGCGACATAGTGATGTGAGACCTTACTTTATTGGCGGTTTTACATCTCGGTACGATTTAGCTGCGCGTAAAAAATTCAGCGAAGGGGTTTATATGGGAATGAATCAACTAAATTTTTATATCGATCTTGGATTTGGCTTTGATTTTTACTTACCTTATTTCAAGTTTGGTACGGAGATAAAGTATTCGAGAGGTTTTAAAAATATGCTTTCGAGCCGAATAAAAGAGGGTTATGAGTATTTCCCTCAATCTATAGATGGGATAATTACTGATATGGTCGTGATATCTTTTAACTTCGAATAGTTTTTAAATGCGTACTTTTGTGGCAAAATAAAATCAATGCCACAAGATTTAAATCTTTTACTTACGCCAAAACAGGCGTCGGATAAGCAGTATTACCTTCCGATAATTGCTAAGCAGCTAAATGTTGATTCTAGCCAAATAGCCCATGTAATGGTAACCCGACGGTCGATCGATGGTCGAAGCCGAGAGGTTAAGGTCAATTTGAGTGTTCAAGTTTATATTGATGAGGTTGTCCCCGATACTTTAAGTTGCCATTTTGAATATGGTGATGTTTCTAAAAAGGATGAGGTGGTTATTGTTGGATCGGGTCCTGCAGGTCTTTTTGCTGCTCTTCGACTAATAGAACTCGGTTATAGGCCTATAGTACTAGAGCGGGGCAAGGATGTTTCGTCGCGAAAGCTAGATGTCGCATCTTTAAATCGGAATCACCCCATTAATATTGATTCTAATTATTCGTTTGGTGAAGGTGGTGCTGGTACTTTTTCAGATGGCAAACTTTATACTCGTTCTAAAAAACGTGGAGACTATCGAAAAACGCTCGAAACTCTTTGCTTTCATGGTGCCAACGAGAATATTCTTTCTGATGCCCATCCTCATATAGGAACAGAGGTACTACCTCGGATCATTGCAAATATTAGGAAAACGATATTGGCTGCTGGGGGAAAAGTCTATTTTGAAACTCGAGTAGCTGATATTATTATAAAGGATGGCAAAGCCCAAGGCGTAAAAACGGCTAATGGTGACATCATTACTGGTCGTGCAGTTGTCTTGGCAACGGGGCATTCTGCTCGAGATATTTACCATTTGTTGCATGAAAAAGGTATTTTACTCGAAGCTAAGCCTTTTGCAATGGGGGTTCGAGTTGAACATCCACAAGCGATGATAGACACAATTCAGTATCACACTTCAACCCGAGGGGAATACCTTCCTGCAGCAGCTTACAATCTCGCTCAACAGGTGGCCGATCGAGGTGTTTACTCTTTTTGTATGTGTCCTGGCGGTTTTATTGTCCCTGCTGCTACTGGTGCAAACGAGGTTGTTGTAAATGGCATGTCTCCTTCCGAGCGAAATTCAATGTTTGCTAATTCTGGTATTGTTGTTGAAATTAGGGCAGAGGATACGGTGAAGTATGCAAAACATGGTGTTTTAGCTGGATTGTATATGCAGATGGAACTCGAAAAGCTGGCATTCGAACATGGGGGCAACGGTGTTGTTTCTCCAGCCCAACGTTTGGCTGATTTTGTTCAAGGGAAATTTTCTAAAGATTTGCCAAAAACGTCGTATCATCCAGGTGTTCAGTCATCAGCATTGCATCAGTGGTTACCCGAATTCTTTTCTAAGCGTCTTCAGGAAGGGTTTAAGTCTTTTAATGGGAAGATGCGTGGGTTTGTAACTAATGAAGCGCTTATCCTTGGTGTTGAGTCAAGAACGTCATCGCCAGTTCGAATACCTCGCGATATCAGTACATTTCAGCATCCTCAAGTAAAGGGGCTTTTCCCCTGTGCAGAAGGTGCTGGTTATGCCGGTGGTATAGTTTCAGCAGCAATAGATGGTGAGCGGGTTGCAGAGAAGTTTGGCGATTGGGCAAAGATCTAGAGTGTACGTCTTTTAAATTCAGAACAGCAGATAGATGTTGCAATTGCTACATTTAGAGATTCTACATTTTCAGACTTGAAGGAAGGAATTGTGAGTTTTTGGGTAACCAAAGACTCAATTTCTTTGCTTATTCCCGAACCTTCGTTGCCCATTACGAGTACCCCATTTTGAGGTAGGTTGGCCGTATAGATATTCTCACCTTCCATAAAAGTACCAAATATAGGGATGTCCCTTTTTTTTGCATCTTTCAGTATATCTTGCAGGTTGCAGTATGTAATCTTTAGACGGGCTATAGCACCCATGGTTGCTTGTACTACTTTTGGATTAAAGCAATCTGCCGTATTGGTGCTGCATATAATTGAATTAATACCAAACCAATCGGCTAGTCTTATTATAGTGCCAAGATTACCCGGATCTTGAACTTCGTCTAGTACCAATGTTAACTCAATATCACTGATTGTGGCGATCTTATTATTTTTTGGAATGGTTACTAAAGCCAAGTAGCTTGTTGGGGTTTGGAGGAAAGAGATGCGGTTCATTTCGACTTTATCTATCATCTCAACCTGTTTTATAGGAAGTTCATTTTCAATAGTAGTGTATAACTTTTCCACAAAAAAACCAGCATCTACAATTTCTTTAATCGCCTTAAAGCCCTCGGCAACAAAAAGGTTCTGTTCATATCTATTTCTTTTTTGTTCGAGCTTCCTAATGTCTGCTATTTCTTTCTTCGTCATCATATATTTTTGAACGGCAAAATTACGTGATTAATTCTAAGAAATGTATTTGTAAATGAAGATAAATTTTGCACGTGTAATTATCTGTTAGCAAGTACTCTGTGATCGACAGTGCAATTACTTTCATTAGTGCGTGTTTTTTGTAGTTTACAACACTTAAATTGAAAAAAAAATTATATTTTTGCAATTG
>CAXYUU010000207.1:0-6403 GCA_964292015.1 uncultured Acetobacteroides sp. | reverse complement strand
TAAACGCGAAATCCCTGGGGGGGTGTACTGGAGTATTGGGGTAATCCAGCAATCCCTAAATCGGACTAATCCAAATTCAGACGGTAATCGCTACGATAGGTGCGAGACGCTACGCACGGCAGGTGTGTTGGAACCATTGGCCCCTATACCGGTTGTCCTTTCGAAAGTAGGGGGAGCCCTTTTGCTACCACTTTAAGGGTTGCGGTAGCAACTTTCGATCTGATGGTAAAGAGACGCCATCTGAACATACGCAGAGGGCATCTGAAACTTTAGAGAAAGCATCTGAAGCTTCGAAGAAAGCATCTGAAAACCCATAATGCGCATCTGAGGCAGTAAGCACGCCATCCGAAACCTACTAGCGCGCGTCTGACACGAAAGAGATCGCATCTGATGCTCAAGAGATCGCATCTGACGCTCAAGAGATGGAGTCTGACGCGACAGAGAAAGGATCTGAAACCACAGAGAAATAATCTGAAACGACAGAGAAGGAATCTGAAATCGCAGAGAAAGGATCTGAAGCTCAAGAGATGGCATCTGAAACCAAACAGATGGCATCTGAAACGAAACAATTGCCATCTGACAGAAAATAGAGTCAGTCTGAATCGAAATAGACGGGGAAAAGTTGAAAATGGACGCTTTTTAAAATCTAGCCTAACTGGAAACGAAACCTGTTTAGCTTAAAAACTGTCAAAGATTGGCCATTTCGAAAAAAATAGGCGGAATAGTCCAAAAAAGCTGGTTTCGTTTGGCACAACTGTATCTTATTTTAGCTTCGTTTTAGTAAATCTAATTTCTTTTAGTTTCGAAATCGATTTTACGCCCAACCGTAAAAAAAGATGCAAGGTGTAAAGTGGACTAGGCTTACCCCATTCTTTGGTAGCAAGGGCTAGCTTTTGCAGCAAATATGCCGATAGCAACCTGCAGGTACTCCTTTACAGGAAGTGAAGAGCTGGCTACAGGCTGGGAGCCGGCTTAACAATTGCCACACTCCTAGCAATCGTTATCCCCCCGTTAGGCAGAGGCTTCTACCTCATTCAAACAAGGGGAGTACTATAATCCACAAATCGGACTAATCCAAAATCAGACGCAACCTGAATTGGGATTAAGGGATTGAAAGATTGGTGGATTAGCGGAGGGTATTGTACTGGGGGCATGGGTTAATCCAGCAATCCGTAAATCAAACAAAAAAGGATTAGTAGCTCCATCGGCTCTCGGTAAAGCGATCATCCTCCGCATCGCTCGCTACTGCGTAATTTCCTTAAAGTGCGCTTGTGCCCAGTCTACCATCATCTGAATAGCAGGCATAAGCTCGTGCCCAACAGTGGTTAGGCTATACTCCACGCGAGGAGGAATCTCGGGGTACATCGTTCTACTTATCAGATGATCCTCTTCTAGCCGTTTTAGCGTATTAGACAGCATCTTGTGCGATATATCGGGGATGGTACTCATTAGCACCTTATAGCGCATGGTACCATTCGTTTGTAACGATCGTAAAATGAGCAATGACCATTTATCGCTCATTCGGCCTAGTATGTTTCGGATCGGACAAGTTGGGTACTGAAGATCTAGCTCGCGCATTCTACCGGGTTTTAAACAGTCAAAACTACAAATAATCTCTCTGGGAAAGTAACCATCAACGTGTAGTATAACGCCCCAAAACACCTTCATCTTTTTTGAAAAAAAACAAGCCGGTAACTTACTGGTGGTAAGCATTACTAACCCCTATGGTGAGTAGGTAACCTCCTTGCACGAAGCGTGGGCTTCCCCTACTTTTGCGATGAATCAAATTAAATAGTGGAGGATAACGCAATGAAAGAGATCATCGTAAGAAGCTACAACTCGGCAGAGGGTCAAAAAGTAGAAGATGGGGGAAACTCGTTTACCATAAAGCCAATAGCTGCACGGGCCGCATTTGGCAAATGTAACGCCAGCTTTATTGAGGTGGAACCCGGTAGCTACGCATTTGGCTACCACTACCACGAGGTAAACGAAGAGGTATTCTACATTATTAGCGGTACCGGCATGGTACGTACGGCGAATGGCGATATTACCGTAAAGGCAGGCGATGCCATTGCATTCCCTACCGGAGAGGAAGGAGCCCATGTTATCCGAAACGGTTCGGATACCGAAAAGCTGGTGTATGTCGATTTTGGTAGCGTAAGCGAATCCGAGATTGTTCACTTCCCCGATACGGATAAGATTCTTGCGGTTGGCCCCTATTCGAATGGCTTTTACGACAAGAAGTAGCGGCTCGACCTATCAAAAGAGGCAGCGGTTGGTTTTACCCAGCGCTGCCTCCTAATTATGAATGCTACAGGGATGCTACAAATTGCAGAAATTGCGTGATGCCATCATTCTGAACCCGTAGCGTCCTACTCTACATCTTCCGTCCGATATAAAATACATAGCCGTAGTATGCCTTGTACTTGCGGTATAGCTCTGCTTCATACCGCTGGTAGCCGATAAACTCTTCTGCGGTTTTGTTGCCGCTATACTTCTTCAGAAAAGATTTCTGGGTCTCCTGCATAACGGAATAGTAGTCTGTCCAACACGTTTCGGGCACAACAAAGGTGGCAATAGGAAGATAGCCTGCCTTTTGCATTTGATCCACCTTATTCGCGATGGTATCTATTTCGGAATAGGCCTGTTGCCAAAACTCCTGAATTTCGGCAGGTCGCTCGTCGGTAAACCACGTATTTTCTGTAACGGCAATATATCCGCCCTGTTTCAGAAATTTCCGCCACTCATTTAGCCCACGCTTAAATCCAACGTTATAAATCGCCCCTTCCGACCAGATCAAGTCCAGCTCCTCCTCCTGAAACGGAAGATTCTCCATATTGCCGACAATGCCGGTCACCCTGTTATGCAGGTTTTTACTCTGGGCGGTTTGGTTAAGCAGGTTGACAAAATCGGGCCACAGCTCAACACCTGTAATTTCGCAGGGAATGTTTTGCGCCAGCACCATTGTTTGACCGCCAGTGCCGCAACCAATGTCGGCAACTTTAGACTTTTCGGTGAGACCATCTATAAAGCTCAGCGCTCTGAGCGTTATTTCGGGACTTCCGGGTCCTTGTCGTTCTACAGCTGAAAAAAATTCATAAATTATATTCAAGTCAAACTCGTGAATTGTCTGTTTTTCCTTGCCCATTTTCTTTCATTTTGTTGCCTACACGAAAAGCATTACAATGCTTTCATCATTGTACGCAGATTAAAGACTTCAACTAGCTCAATAGAAAAATGCTCTCGAAAAGAATCATCCGAGAGCTAACAAAGAGACAACCTATACAAAAAGTACAGGTTGTTTACAGAACAATATCCAAATTAGAGATAAACATCCAACTGTTTTTAGTAGATGTAAAGGTATAAAAACGGCTCACCATAGCAAAATGTATTTTACCCAAATCTACGCTTCTTTAGCGGCCACCTACCGCACCACGCCGTGCTAGCCGATAGCTTAAGGAGCCCGTACTGCCCCCGCTGACTGCGCAAATTAACGTAGATCTTTACTCCACGCTGCTGGGGATTACGCAAACTACGCGTAGTGTTACCTACTACAAGCTGTCGGAGTTGGGATTAAGAGATTAACGGATTTAGGGATTAGCAGAAAGGGATATATTGGGGGAATCCAATAATACAGAAATCGGACTAATTCAAATTAAGACAGCCCCACTAAGCAACGCGTAGCATCCCTCGCTGCAAATTGTCTGAATTGTATGAATTGGGATTAATGGATTAAAGGATTGGTGGATTAGCTGACGGTAATAGATTGGAGTAATGGATTAATTCAAATTCAGACAGTAATCGCAAGCGTAGCGTACTTGCGATAGTTGGTTAGGTAAGGCCTATGTCCGGTTTTACAGGTTGAAGCTACCGATTAAACCACTCTTACTGGGTAGACATTAACACACCTATGAAACGCTGACATAGCAGGCCGGAGGCCTTGGTTACCTGAGCGTAGCGAGACGCAACGCTCAGCGGGGGCGGACTTTTTACCACTATTGTTTTTACGGAGCACAAAACTTTCGGCTACCACTAAACTATCAGCGGAGCACGAAACCCCGCCTGTACTGTTAGCTGTAGGCATTGATATATTAGCAGAATATTTTACAAACAAACCATACTCCACATAATCCTAAAAATATTGATATAACTATTGCAATTTTTCCATAACCGTTTTTATACAGTTTTTTAGATAAAAAGATATTTCCAACTAATATTCCTGGATAAAATAACATTAGTAAAAATATTATCCAAACATATTCTATCCCACTATCTAACATATCACCAGCATTGAAAAATAAAAGTGGCCAAATAATTATGGGAAACAAAATAATTACATTCAGGATTTTTAGCCAAGCAGGAACACTCAAACTAACATTTACTTTATTAATATTTTTTATCATTCCTATTGTCTGTAAGTGAGTGTTGTTTATTCTTACCGCTAACTCGTTTATAACCCCAACAAAGCTTCGCATATGCATTCCATTTGGGGTGTATAACCACAGCTGGGGTTGGGTTTATACGAATATCAAAGGAAGCTAAAAAGCATCTATCAACAAAGGGCTATTTAACTATTTCTAGGCTTTCCCTACTTATGTTGGGTGTAGCTTAAGGTAGTTTAGAGCCCTTATATCCCTGCTACAAGCTATCTGAATTGGAATGAAAGAATTTGTGAATTAGCGAAGTGTATCGAATTGGGGTATTGGGTTAATCCAGTAATCCTTAAATCGGACTAATCCAAATTCAGACAGTAATCGCAAGCGTAGCGTACTTGCGATAGTTGGTTAGGTAAGGCCTCTGTCCGGTTTCACAGGTTGAAACTACCGATAAAACCACTCTTACTGGGTAGGTATAGACACACCGCTGAAAAGCGAATATAGCAGGTCGGAAGCCTTGAGTGCCCAAGGATGTATTAGGTATTTGGGTTAATCCCCTAACCCGTCAATCAAACTAACCCAAATTCAGACGCTCACGCGTCCCCCCCCTGCTGCAAGCATCCTGAGCCTCACCACCTACTCTTAAAGGGGTCGAAAAATCAAAATCGCCCGAAGAAGGAGAACCGATCGGCAAGTAAACCCAGTATCGATGCACCCATTTTGGGCAAAAAGCACCCCCATATTTCCCCATCCGCACCAAGTAGGCTGGTGAGAAACAGGTAGGTATAAATGCCTATTTATACAAAATATAAATAAGTCTGCAACCCTTATTTTACAAGGGATGTAGCGATTTTAACGGGAGGAAAAATTACTTTCGCATTCGCGTTTAAATCTGAAGAATTTTAGGATTATAATCAGCCGTTTCGCGCTTAGCTTAACCACCGTGGCAAAAGGAGCAACCACTCCCCCATGGCAACGCCAGGACTAGTAATCAGCGAAATAGGATCAGCTCACGTTTTGTCGCCAGGTAATTACCACCAGAGACAGGCGTGCAACCAGGCAAGTCGACTTTGTTTTACGGGATGGTGCAATCGGTATTTTTTAAAGGCAAAATCCCCGGATTAGAGGTTTTTAAATGAATTATTCGAATTAATTATCATAGCTCCTTTTATGAAAAAAGCAGGTTTAGTTAGTCTTGCCGGTTACCTACCCGGTACCGAGTTGAGCCAGAGTCAGGCCGAAAAGTTAAGCGTCTACCTAAGGGAAAATACCCTATTAAATCCAGAATATGTTAGCATGATTGAGCAGGAGTGCAAGCTTCCCGGCTTTATCGAAACCAACTACGACGGATGGATAAGCCAGCCTTGGTACGAAGCATGGGTAAACCAGCTTCCCGAGAAAAAGCGGAAGGATCCATTCCAAGGAGCCGAGGAAAGACGACGCGTACCTCGCGATCCGGCATCGGTTCGCCTCACCACGCATCCCCATCCAATGCTGCCTTCCGATGCCGAAACAATTGCCGGAGGCATGGCGCTACTGAAGTGGGGAAAGCCCAAGGAGGAGATCGACCTGGTGCTGGTTCACTCGCAGGTGCAGGATCGTCCGCTCCCCTCCAACGCCTCGCTGGTACAAAATAAGCTTCAGCTAAGCAATGCGGGTGCCTACAGCATCGATTCGTGCTGCTCGTCGTTCGTAACGTTGGTCGAGGTTGCCTCTGCCCTAGTTAATTCGGGGGTCAAAAAAAATGTACTAATCGTGAATAGCATTCTCGATTCGATGATAAACGACAAAAGCACCTACTATAGTATATGTACTGGCGATGCTGCTTGTGCGGCCGTAGTTTCGGCTGTCGACTCGGAGTATGGCTACCAAGGATCGGTGTCGTTGAGCAGGGGCGAGCTGCACGATGGTATCGTATTCCATCGTCGATCGCCAATACTTCATGCCGAGGTGTCAAATCAGCCAACTCACGCCCAGGAGTTTGTTACCTTTCTCAATCCGGAGGCTTGCCGCACAATTGGCGCAAA
>CAXYUU010000206.1:0-6408 GCA_964292015.1 uncultured Acetobacteroides sp. | reverse complement strand
TTATTAACAGGCAACACTACTTCTTTGAAAGCTTCTTCAGATCCGACTCCGACATTCCATCAAACTTAGACTTAGAAATATGATGCATATCGAAGTAGTACAATAAGCCATCGCTAGCGCTAAACACCATCTTATAAACACGCTCCTGAAGTCGCTGCCCATCGGGTCCAACTTTATGAACAAACATCACGTTCTCATTCTTATCGGCGATTGCCTTTTCAATATCCTCCGAATTAACCAGCTTAATAGGATAAGGGTATGCCTTACGCTGGGCAGTGATCGTACGCATATCCTTCTCTAGATCTTTCTCCATCATCCAAAGCTCCTTCATTTTTACCTTTGGAGCATTATCGTTGTACGGATCAAGCATATCGGCCTTAAGCAGCTTCGGATCAGACTTAAGGGCAAGGATATGTTGCTGAAAAAATCGAAGAAAAGCCTCCAACTTATAAGAATAACCCGAATCGTCATTCTTGGTATAAGCCACCGGAATGCTAATAATCTCGGGCATATCAGTAACCCTACTAGTTGCCGAACCATTCATCGCACACAAATGGGTGTAGCTAATAGTCAAGTTTTCCTCGGGGTACTTAAAATCGACTAGTACCAAAAACGACTTGTCGAAATCCTTACGCATTTTCTCAAATTGAGAAGCTGTAATAAATTCAAACTGGGTTACCGTCCAATTTTCGGCCATTACCTCTTTAATCTTTAGGTTGTACGAGCTAATTGGATTTGACTCTAAAACAACATACGTCTTGTTTTTCAAAAATGTATTCACATCTTCGACAGAAGGTTTGTACCTTCCCGCAAAAAGCGACACACTCAAAACCCCCAACAGAACAGTAGCTAAAATCTTTTTCATTTCAATAAAATTATTTCTCAATAGTATGATGGAATGCCCCATGTAAGAGCCATTCTCAGCACTTCGATTCACATTCCCCAACATGGCAGTTGTACCGATTACAATGCAGAATTGCCGCCAACAAATTTACTAGTTACCGCCTATCTACAAAACAACAGCAGACATTAAACACAAAATAAGGAGGTCGAATTTGGGCGTAATACGATATAAATGCGCAGACAACAATCACTATCAAAAATTTCTGCTATTTTCGAGCTACCAATTTATACGATATGAAGCTTGTAGAAGAAGAAGATTTTATGAAAGCCGCAAAACTCCAAGGTCCTGGCGGCGAAAGTTTTGCAAAACTACTCATGTTTATTCTTGGCTTTACAAAGGTTAACGATATTTACTCCAAATATGAAAGTTGTTCGGGAATTGAATTCATAACTCACCTTTTAGATGAGCTGGAGATTAAGTACGAAATTAATCCGGAAGAGTTAAAAAGAATACCACAAGGTGGGTTTATTACCGTTTCGAACCACCCATTTGGGGGCATCGATGGGGTTTTGCTAATGCTTCTAATTTGCCAGCAGCGTCCCGATTTCAAGGTAATGGTTAACTTTCTACTGCAAAAGATTAAGCCTATCGAAGAATTCTGCCTCCCTGTAAACCCCTTCGAAAATAAGAAGTCAATAAACTCAAGTTTGGCAGGTATAAAAGGGGCACTTAAGCACGTTAAAGAAGGACACGGATTGGGTATTTTCCCAGCCGGAGAGGTATCTGCATTTAACCAAAGCCTGTTTAACGTAGCAGACAAGCAGTGGAACGACTCCATTATGAAGCTAATTAAAAGTGCTGAAGTTCCGGTTGTTCCAATCTATTTTCACGGTAGCAACTCTAATTTCTTCCATCTTCTCGGACTGGTACACCCAATGCTCCGCACTGTAAAGCTCCCATCAGAACTATTCAACAAGAAAAACAAGACAATTATAATACGCATTGGCACCCCCATTTCAGTGGAAGAGCAACGCGAATTTAAGAGCAGCGACATATCACGCTACACTCGTTACTTAAGAGCCAAAACGTATGCTCTCCGATCACCGATTACAGACAGCGAGGTAAAGAAATTTTTCAAACCACGCATTGTCAAAAAAACCACCATTGAAGACATTATAGCACCCGTTGACCCAATAATCATTCAGGACGAGGTGGCCAGTATGAAGAAGGAATACCTCCTATTTGACAGTAAAAACTACTCCGTTATTTGTGCTCCTTCGGTTGAAATGCCAAATATAATTACCGAGATTGGACGCCTACGCGAAGTCACCTTCCGTGAAGTAGGAGAAGGAACCAACCAAAAAATCGACATTGACGAATTTGACCTATACTACAACCAGCTGTTCATTTGGGACAACGACGCCAATACAATTGTTGGCGCCTACAGGGTTGGCAAGGGACGAGACATCATGGAGCGGTATGGGAAGAAGGGTTTTTACATACAAACGCTATTTAAAATAAGCGATGAGTTTGCCCCAATTCTCAACCAGAGTGTCGAATTAGGCCGTTCGTTTATTGTTTCGGCTTACCAAAGAAAACCGCTACCCCTGTTCTTGCTTTGGAAGGGCATCCTATACTTCATTCTTAAGCATCCTGAGTACAGGTACCTTATCGGCCCTGTTAGTATAAGCAACCGCTACTCCTCATTCTCGAAGAAGCTCATCGTAAACTTTTTAAAAGAAAATCACTACGACTACGAGCTGGCAAAGTGTGTTAAGCCACGAAATAAGTTTAAACCAAAATTCGATAATATCGACTCGGAGATTGTCGTTCAACAGGCTAACGCCGACATCAACAAGATCGACAAGTTTATTAGCGATGTAGAACCTGAAGTTTTCAGATTGCCGATACTCTTAAAAAAATACACAAAGTTAGGCGGGAAAATTATTAGCCTAAATGTCGATCCGCTTTTCAACGACTGCCTAGACGGTCTGCTAGTACTCGACCTTTTTAATGTTCCATTTGATGTCATAACATCGCTTTCGAAAGAAATTAACGACAAATCTATTTTAGACCGGTTAACACAAGCCGTCTTTACAGCAGAGGAGTAAAAAAAAAAAAAACAACCCGTAATATAAAAGGGCAGCCCATTAAAATTGGGCTACCCTTTTATATTACTCATCAAATTATAACAAAATAGCATTCAACTCCTGATTAACAAACAATTATTATTAGCCTAGTAATAACATTCTAAGGAATGTCGCGTTTATAACGTGTACTCTAAACTACACAGCATGCCAATATATAATAGACACATTTGTGCTAAACACGACCATCCCATTCCATCTTCGAATTGGAACTATACGTCAATAATACAAACAAAAAAACAGCCTATTTCAACTCTTCACTACCATTTACTCGCCTTAAATATTACCCATTAAAACTACTTCCCAGTTACTCATACTTAGCGATCCGATAATCTAGAAGCGACATTAACCATATCGCATTATAAAATCGTCCGCTTATAATTTCAAGTAAAAGAAACCATTTAAAACTCCAGCATATGCTATCTACATATATCAACCGGAGAATTCTCTTTTATCTATTCGCTTGTTCTATCATTTTTTCAATGTCCAGAAGTGAAGCTTACGGACAAACAAAAATGAGCGAAGATGAAAATAAGATGAAAGTATTATCTCCTGCTGCAATGATGGCATTGGAATCTGTGACAAGTCAAGATACCTCGCTAAAATCGTTTACGAAAGCAACATTTCTCGAATACACTCCTACAGGAAGCTACATTCGAGGAATAGCAAAAGTAGATCCGTTAAAAATTTCTATCTCCCAACTTAGCATTAACGAAATAATAGTAGATAGCAAGATCGACGATATCTGGACTATTAGAATACCAGTAAAAAACTACAGTAAAATCGCTGCCGTTGTTGGCATCATCTACTTCGAAGCAGACATGCCCATTCGTCAGATGCTCGATACCGCCACCATTGCATCCGGTGCCAACCGCAACTTATTCAAATCTCTTTCGATAGCAAAATATGACGGAAAAAATGTAGTTGTCGGCATCGTAGATAGCGGTTTCGACTACTTCCACCCAAGCTTTAAGGATAGTTTGGGAAAATCGCGAATTAAGTACGTTTGGGATCAAACTATGGCAGGAGCTAATCCTAAAAACTTTTCGTACGGTTACGAAATCACCACAAATCAAGCTCTAGAAAGTTTAAAAACCGACAATCAATTTGGCACACATGGCACACACGTTTTAGGAATAGCAGCAGCAGGCTACTTTGGCAAACCATTTATTGGTATGGCTCCTAATTCCGATATAATACTGGTTGCCTACCGAAGCCCTCAATTTAATAATGAATACATGTCCACAAGCCTCAGCGGAGTTCTCGATGGGGTTGCCTACATCTTTCAAAAAGCAGACGAGTTAAACAAACCTGCAGTAGTAAACCTTAGCCTTGGCTTCCATATGGGTCCCCACGACGGCACCTCTTTGTTCGACCAAGCTTGCGATAAGCTTGTCGGCACAGGAAAGATTCTTGTAGGTGCAGCAGGTAACGAAGGCGCAAGAAAAATTCATCTTGGACTCAACTTCACCTCATCTGACACTACATTTAAAAGTTTTGCAGCAATGGGAAATGGAACATACACCAGCATTGACTCGTGGGGCGAGATTAATAAAACGTACTGTGTTGAAATTTCTCTCTACAATAAGAGTACAGGTACTAATGCATCTACCACCAAACGTATATGCACAAGTGACAATACCTTTACCACGTCACGCCTTATAGGTAGCGATGGCAAATATGCAGATATAAGCATCTACGCAGTGAAATCGTCTACTATCAATCAGCATCCTCGGATTACCATATACATCAACAACCCGTCAGTAAACTTACTCCTTATGAAGGTAAACTCGTTTAATAAGGAACCTCAAAAAGTTAACTTTTGGAATGATGCATACGGTTTTTCATCAAACTTCAACAGCCTTGGCCTTTCAGGCTACCTCGATGGCGACTCCAACTGCTCAGTCGGTGAAATTGGAGGCACAGGCAAACGAATCATAAGTGTAGCGGCTTACACTACAAAAAATGCATTCAAATCAGCAGCAGGATCAACACAAAAGATAGCATACTATACTCCTAAAGGAGAAATAGCCCCATTCTCAAGTAAAGGTCCAACAATCGACGGTCGTATAAAACCCGACATAGCAGCTCCTGGGAATGGAGTTGTATCTACACTAAACTCTTATAACGACAACTACACGGTCAACTCAGGCTCCACTGTAATGGAAAAAACAGAAAACTCCAGATCCTATATTTTTGGCATTCTACAAGGTACATCCATGTCAGCACCTGTTGTCACAGGGATAATAGCCTTACTTCTTCAGGAAAACCCAACACTAACCCCCGAACAGGTGAAATTTCATCTTAATCAAGGAGCAAATCGCGATACCAAAACCGGATTAAAAGGAGCCGAAAACAATAACGTTTGGGGTTACGGTAAGATTTCTGCAACAGGTGCACTTTCGTCGTTACTTGGAAGAAATATAAATCCGACTAACATTTCAAACAACAACCTTATTTATTGCCGACAACACAATTCTAGACTAGACGGAATTATAGATGTTTCGTCAGTAGTAGATGAAGAGGTGATGCTCAACGTATACAACATTTCAGGAAAAATTATATATGCCGATAAGTTTAAATCCCATACCATTATCGATTTAAGCAACTTCATTAACGGCATTTACATTATTAAAGGACACACGCAAAACAAAAAAGGAAGTAGTAAGATTATAATCAACCAATAAATACCATGAAAAAAGATTCACACAAATAACCTTAACAAACTAGTGCAAGATTCAAGTTTGAAGTGCAATTCTGGGTTTGATTAATTCTCTACCAATAACAGGCAATCGATGAATATTTAAACAAGGTTCAACTGATGTTTCATAGAGAAAACACTTACGATTTAAGATATCCGATAACAAAAGGGCTCCAAATAGGAGCCCTTTTGTTATGTTTTACTCTTCCATGAATGGATACTTGTAATCAATAGGCGGATTAAGCGTTTCCTTGATCGATCGAGGGTTAGACCAGCGAAGAAGATTTAGGTAGCTACCTGCTTTATCATTAGTGCCAGAAGCGCGAGCGCCTCCAAATGGTTGTTGCCCAACAACAGCACCTGTTGGCTTATCGTTAATATAGAAATTGCCGGCAGCATACTTCAACTTTTCGAAAGCAAGTTCAGTCGCATACCTGTCGTTAGAGAAGATTGAACCGGTAAGTGCATAAGGTGAAGTTGAATCAACTAAGTCAAGAGTTTCTTCAAACTTATCATCCTCGTACACATAAACAGTTAGTACAGGCCCAAATATTTCCTCTTCGATAGTCACAAAATGAGGATCGTTAGCCAATATTACGGTAGGTTCAATAAAGTACCCCTTACTCTTGTCTGACTTTCCTCCAAATACAATTTCTGCATCCTTTGTATTGCGAGCCTTTTCGACGTACCCAGTAATCGAATCGAAGGCAGCCTCA
>CAXYUU010000205.1:0-6432 GCA_964292015.1 uncultured Acetobacteroides sp. | reverse complement strand
CGCGAACGTAGTCGATCTTTTCGCCAACGGCCAGTGCGGTGTTCGATGGGAGAGCCCATGGGGTGGTGGTCCAAGCCATAAACAGCACGTCGGCATCTACCCCTTCGAAAAGGAAGGCCGACTTGTCGTTGTTTACCACCTTAAACTGGGCCACGATGGTGGTGTCCTTCACATCGCGGTAGCAGCCCGGCTGGTTCAGCTCGTGGGTGCTAAGTCCCGTACCCGCTGCAGGCGAGTAGGGTTGGATGGAGTATCCCTTGTATAGAAGTCCCTTTTGGTGCAGCTCCTTAAGCAGGTACCAAAGGGTTTCGATGTAGCGGTTGTCGTAGGTAATGTACGGATCTTCCATATTCACCCAGTAGCCCATTTTGTGGGTTAGCTCTTCCCACGAGTCGGTGTACTTCATCACCTCCTTGCGGCAGGTGTTGTTGTACTCCTCAACGGTAATCGACTTGCCAATGTCGTCCTTGGTTATGCCCAGCATCTTTTCGACGCCCAGCTCTACAGGAAGACCGTGGGTATCCCATCCTGCCTTACGGTGAACGAGGAATCCTTTTTGAGTTTTGTAACGACAGAATGAGTCCTTAATGGTACGCGCCATTACGTGGTGAATGCCCGGCATACCGTTAGCAGAAGGCGGTCCCTCGTAGAACACGAATGTTGGGTGTCCCGCTCTGGTTTCTATGCTTTGCTTAAATGTATCGTCTTGCTCCCACGTTTTTAGAACGTCTTTATTAACTTGCGAAAGGTCTAAGCCTTTATATTCAGGAAATTTCGAACTCATTTGTTTTACCTCTTTTTTCAAAATCCCCCAAAAATAGAATTCGCTTTTATAATATGCAACTATAAAGTACGATTGGGGGTTATATAGTACTAATGCTCGAAGGGGATGTGACGAGTTTTTACTTCAAAAAATGCGATAGCATTGGAATAATCGCTATTTTCGATCCACTTAAACCATAACAATATGAAATATATCTTCGTTGCACTTCTTTTTGTGATGCTACTGGCACTACTTGTGCTTCCTCAGTACTACGACACCGAGCTCACTCGGGTAGTCTCGAAGGGGATTACCCTTTTAAGTGCAATGCTAATTGGTGTAAATGGCTACAGGAAGTGGAAAAAGAAAAAGTCAAGATTCGTACAACCCTAAATTGTAACCCGAAAAGATGGACGATCTCTTCGGGTTTGCTTTGGGTACCTGTGCGGATGGGTAAAATTTCTGCACCATCTGCCAATAGGAGTCTAGTAGCTTAAACATCTTTCGGCAAAGTCTACCACATCTTCGCCGTTGGCTAGGTGGTACACCTGCATGCCCAACGATTGGGGTGCTGCAAGGTTCGGGGCGGTGTCGTCGATAAACAGCGTCTCCTCGGGTTTGAGGTTGTTGTGGTCGAGCACCATTTGGTAGATTTCGGGCCCGGGTTTGCGCAGGGCAACCTCGTGCGAGAAGTAGAGCTTCTCGAAGTGGCTATCTAGGTTGGGCAATCCATGCTCGCGCTGCAGCAGCTGGTAGTAGCAATCCTGGTGAATTTGGTTGGTGTTACTCAGCAGGAAGGTGCGGTAGCGCTTTCGAATTTCCATTAGAAAGTCGAGGCGGTGCTTGGGGTAGTCGAGCAGCATGGCGTTCCAGGCGTTGTCGAGCTGCTGGTCGGTAATGTCGAGGTTGATGATGCTACGCAGCTGGGTACGGAAGTCGGCTAGCGGTATGGTTCCCGTCTCCAACCTGTCGAAAAGATGCGACTGGGTGGCCTGGCTAAAGAGCTCTTCGAAGTTGGTTACGCCCAGCTTTTGGAAGGCTTGGGCGGTTAAATGGTAGTCGATATTGATAATTACACCGCCAAAATCAAAAATTATATTCTTGATAGCCTTAGTGTTTACGGGGTTTGTAGCCGGATAGTCCATAAAAATTGCTGAATACGTTTTGTAAATTAATTGCAAAGATGTATGTTTGCACAACGAAATCAAAAAAAGATTATCGGGGCCTATAGCTCAGTTGGTTAGTAGCACCTGACTCATAATCAGGGGGTCGCAGGTTCAAGCCCTGCTGGGCCCACCCCAAAAAAGCGCTTACAAGTAGTTGTAGGCGCTTTTTTTGTGTTCAATATCGGCATGTTTATGACTGGTAGGTGCTTCATCACCCACAAAACTACCTTATTATATACTTTATCATCTTCCTATTTCGGCATATTTCTATAGCCTCACCAGCTATTTGCGCAGTTTTTTTTACGTTGGCAAACCGACTTTAGAGGCCAGTATCCTACAAAATGTACGGCTACCTCATTTGCCTATTAGGCTTGAGTTGGGTAGGGGGGCGTATTTTTGACCTTTAGGCAGCCCTATATTGCGGGGTACTATAGTTAAGTGGTAGTGAAAAAATGTTAATTTTACCGCCCTATACTTATAATCGTAGACCTTTAAAAACAAATATGGGATGATACCTCTTTCGTTTTCGCCCTTGTCGGGGTGGTGGTTTGCGGATTGTAGACTGAAACAGATTTCTTTTGTAGGCAATGGCAGCCGAGATAGAGCTGCCTGAACTATAAATGGTGACCTTTAATTTGCACTAGATAGAAATATACAAAACAGCTATAATGAAAAACCGTACTGCTGCAGCCGCGCTGCTGGCCATCTTTGCGCTGCTGGCCTCATCATGTTCGAAGGATGAAAATACATCCCGTAAGTTGACAAGAACCGAATTCAGGGAAGGAAAGATTAGGGGATTTACCTCTTCGGGCGAGGTGGCAGATAATGGAGCCATTGATAGGTTTGTTAGTACCTTTCCTAAATCGTATTCTTTTAAGGAGGATATTGCGGTCTTGGAAAGTTTTGATTTTGAAATTGAGCTGCTCTCGAACAATGAGGGCAGGCTGAATCCTAAGATTGGTAAGCCCGTTGGCTTTACCATTCAGAGAAAAGATGGGGTAGCCTACTTTATACTACAAGATACCGTAAAAACACCATGTTACACCGTTGACGAAAGGTTTAAATGCCAACCAGTCATTTTGAAGCGGGAGCCTATATCCCTGTCTACAGGCTATGGTGAATTTGTTACATTTCTTCGAACGTTATATGGGCGAGAGGTTAACGGAGAGGTTCATCTGTCTATTATAAGTGTGATGGAAAAGAAATACTTCGATGGAGTACTTAAGCGGTATAGTTTTGATGGAACTCAGAACAATATGATAAGCGAAAGCTATCTCGATAAAATTAAATCGTTAGCCAAGGGGTGGACTGATACCATTGCCTATAAGGAGAGCCAGATTATCTTTAAGTAGTAGGTTTTTGTTCGGGTGAGGCAGTGTCTATTCGTTATATTCTATCATGCCATAGTCTGCATCGATATAATTGGCGAAGGCACAACCTTATCCAACCCAACGATCTCCCCTCCATTAACAAAATTTCCCCCTTTTTCCCCGGCCCCCTGTTCCTTCCCACAAAAAAATACGCATCTTTGCACCCGATAATGGTATCCTACATGTGTAGGATAATAGGGAATCCGATGCAATTTCGGAGCTGTACCCGCAGCTGTAAGTTCCGCTAAACGTTTTGGAGTTAGGCCACTGGCACATGGGTGCTGGGAAGGTTTCAAAACAGGAATGAGCCAGAAGACCTGCCACTATCAACATATTCAGACACTCCGGGATTAGAGTAGGTCGACTGTAGAATCTTTGCATTCTCTTTACAGCTCTGGATGACTAGCTACAAGCATTTGTAATCCGAGCTGTACGCCTCATCAGCGGGCATCTTCTATAAAAGAGAATGGTATATGAGCACCTTACGAGCTATCATGTTTGCCGGTACGGGCAGCGATGTGGGTAAAAGCGTTATTGCAACTGCTTTTTGCCGTATCTTTTTGCAGGATGGCTACACTCCGGCACCCTTTAAGGCGCAAAACATGGCGCTCAACTCCTACGCTACACCCGATGGGCTGGAGATTGGTCGTGCCCAGGCGGTTCAGGCCGAGGCCGCAGGCTTGCCCTGCTGTACCGATATGAACCCGCTGCTGCTAAAGCCAACTTCCGACCGTATGTGTCAGGTGGTGCTTAACGGCAGGGTGGTGGGCAACAAGAGTGCGTCGGACTACTTTAACGGAACTGACCGCGACCAGCTGCGCGCCGAGGTAAATAGCGCCTTCGACCGCCTGAAGGTGATCTACAATCCGGTGGTGATGGAGGGAGCTGGCAGTATTGCCGAGGTAAACCTGCGCCAGCGCGATTTGGTAAACATGTCGATGGCTGCGCATGCCAACGCAGCGGTAATTCTGGTTGCCGACATCGATCGTGGCGGGGTTATCGCCTCGGTATACGGCACCATGATGCTGCTTACCGAGGAGGAGCGTCGGCTGGTAAAGGGCATTATCATCAACAAGTTTAGGGGCGACATCTCGCTATTCACCGATGGGGTTACCATAATCGAAGATCTCTGCAAGGTGCCCGTGCTGGGCGTTGTGCCCCACTTCAAGGATATTCATATCGAGGCCGAGGATTCGGTTACCCTCGACATCAAGCAGCGCAGCGCGCTGGAGGGCAAGGTGAATGTGGCGGTGGTGCTGCTGCGCCATATGTCCAACTTCACCGACTTCGACGTGCTGGAGCGCGACGAGCGGGTGCACCTCTTCTACTCGAACAACGTGGAGGAGATCGGTAAGGCCGATATCATTATCATCCCCGGAACAAAAACAACCATTGCCGATCTGTACGAGCTGCGCAAGAACGGCGTGGCCACGGCTATCGTTCGGGCGCATCGCGATGGCAAAACGGTAATGGGCATCTGCGGAGGCTACCAAATGCTGGGCGCGGAGGTATGCGACCCCATGCATGTCGAGGGATCCATCGACCGCCTGCCCGGGCTGGGGCTTCTCCCGGTTCGAACCACCATGCAGGGCGAAAAGGTTACCCGTCAGGTGCAGTTTACCTTCTTAGATAGCGCTACCATCTGCGAGGGCTACGAAATACACATGGGCGAGACGGAGTTGCTGGGCAACGATGCCCGCATGCTCAACCGCATGGCCGATGGTGCTTCGGATGGCGTGCTTATGGGCGACCGCTGTCTTGGCTCGTACATCCACGGCATACTCGACAACTCGGTGGTTATCGATCACCTGCTTAGTCCGTATATGGATAAGCTTTCGCAAAAGACATTCGACTACCGCGCATTTAAGGAGGAGCAGTACAACCTGCTTGCCGACCATGTGCGTAGGTATGTGGATATGGATAAGATCTATCAGATATTAGAGAATAGATCTTAGACGTGAGATATTAGATATTAGAAAGGCGATTTTGCAGAAATCGCCTGATCTCAGCAGTACGGGCGGCCCTACGTGGCCGCCCTAAAATAAAAAAAATCAAAATATGCTATTTGGACACGGCGACGATGTGGCTGCTTGCAACACAACCATAGAGGGAAACTTTAGCTCCAACGTGTGGTACGATGGCTACGCCAGCGAGCTGCACGATGTGGTGCTCGGTGCAATGGATGGAATAGCCAGCTACCCCGAGCCTGATGCCCGTAGCCTACGCCAGCTGCTTGCCGATACCGATGGCGTTGGCCTTTCGAATATTATGGTTACCAACGGTGCCATAGAGGCTATCTACCTCATTGCTCAGGAGTGGCGCCGTAGCCGTTCGCTGGTGGTGGTTCCCACCTTCAGCGAGTACGAGGATGCCTGTCGCATGCACGGTCACGAGTTGAGCTTTATCACAGAAAACGACTTCGACGGAACCATTTTCGAAGAGGTGGGGCTGGTATGGATATGCAACCCCAACAACCCAACGGGCAAGGTGCGCAGCCGCCAGCAGATGGTGGACATGATACGGAGGAACCCCGAGGTAATGTTTGTTGTCGACCAGTCGTACGGGAGCTTTTACCCGCACGAGCTGCTGCTTGCTACCGATGTTCTGGAGTTCAGGAACCTTACGCTCATCTGCTCGATGACCAAGTGCTACGCCATTCCCGGTATACGCGTGGGGTACGTGGTTTCTTCTTCCGAAACTATTGCCAAGCTGCTGCAAATTCGCATTCCCTGGTCGGTAAACAGCATTGCAGTGGCGGTGGCCAAGCATTTTACCGCAAAGCGGGATGACTACCGTCTGCCGTTAGCCACCTGGATGGAGCAAAAGGAGCGCCTTTGTGGGCAGCTCGGCTCGATAGCTACTGTGGAGGTGCTTGCCTCGGCAACGCCCTTCTTTCTGATGAGGCTCAAGGTGGGCAACGCCTCCCTCCTCAAGCAGTACCTGGTAAAGGAGCATGGACTGCTTATCCGCAACGCGGCCAACTTCCGTGGGCTCGACGCCTCGTACGTACGCATCTCGCCTCAAGACGATGCCACCAATAGTAAACTAGTAAACGCGCTGATACAATGGGACCCTACCAACAAGCCATAGCCGGCCTCGTGCTGGGTTACCTGCTCGATCTGCTTTCTGGGGAGCC
>CAXYUU010000204.1:0-6484 GCA_964292015.1 uncultured Acetobacteroides sp. | reverse complement strand
TGCAGCTGTAGTAGCCATCGAATAGTGCAAGAATATCGTCGTCGAGCTGTAGGGTTGGCTCGCCACCGGTCCAGATGATGCGCTTTGCCGGATACTTCTTCACCTCCTCGAGTACCTCTTCGGGTGTCATGTGGTAACCTTCGCTCCAATTGGTATCGCAATACCAGCAATCCTTGTTGCATCCGGCCAACCGCACAAAGATAGAGGGGATGCCAAAGTTAGCACCCTCGCCCTGTATCGAGTAGAATATCTCAACCAGCTTCATACCTGCACCATGTTTTAGGTGTTTCGCTCAGCTCGATGGCATGTAGCAACGGAAACTGAGGTTTAAATACTTTATAGATATGCTCGGCCATCATTTCGACACTTGGCTGAAAGTCGAACACATCGTTAAGATGCTTGTGGTCTAAGGTGGAGTCGATCCACTGCTGAATAGGTTTGAGCTCGCCATAATCCTGCACAAAGCCAAACTCATTGGGATGCCCTTGGAGGATTACCCGTATAATGTAGTTATGGCCGTGCATTTTTCCACATGGATGTCCCTCGTTAAGCCCAATTAGGTTGTGGCTTGCCGAAAAGTGATACTCCTTGCTAATTGTGTGCATATATTTACTATTAATCGTACTGCCTGAATGATGGAACCCTTCTTACCAACTAGCGGCGTCCATCGTAATGCAGCGGGTTAGGCCGCTCGTGCAAAGGTAATTCTTTCTGGGATTTACGCCCCTACCCTACGCAACTCGTCATAATTAAATAGGAGTCAGAACTTTTAAGATAAATGCAGACAGGTAGACCACCGGCCTTCCGGCTTCACTTAAGCCTCACAGCACCGACTTTCGTACGACCGAAGAACGTACATCTTAAAGAAGAGTAATCCGCCAATACAAACCAAGGAGCTAACCCAGAAGATAGCCGATATGGAAATATACTGGGCTACCAGTCCAGAGGTAATCATTCCAAATCCCATTCCGATATCAAGAGCGGTGTAAAGCGTAGAGTTTGCCGCTCCACGGCGACCGGTATCGGCCATGTTATTTACAATAGACTGAAATGTTGGGAATACCACCCCAATGCCGAAGCCAATAATAATAGCCGAAAGGTAGAACCCTGCGGCATTCTTTACCGTAGCCAGCAAGGGAAACCCAACAATGAGCAGTATCAGGCAAAGGGTAAGAATTTTTCGAGGTCCATTACGATCGAACTCTTTTCCGGTAATTAACCGGGTAATGCCAATACCTATAGAAAAGATGAGGAAGAAGATGGAGGTGTTTTGCACGCCTATCTCTCGGCCATATAGCGCAATAAATGAGAGCAACCCGCCGTAGGTGCTCATAATAATGAGCACATTTACCGATGGGTAGATGGAGTTTTTATCGAACAGGTTACCCCAGCTAAAGTCGATTCGCTTGCCAACCAGCAATCGTCGAGGAAGACGGATGGCGTAGGCACACGCCAAGCTGGCAATACTAATAAAAATGCCGGAGGCAAACATGGCAACAAACCCAAACTGATGGGATACAAACAGGCCAATAGCAGGTCCAACCGACATGCCAATGGTGGTAGACAGTCCGAAATATCCAATGCCTTCGCCCCTTTTCGATACAGGGATAAGATCAACGGCAATGGTAGATCCGGCAATGGTGGTAAAACCCCAAGTAAGTCCCTGGGCAAATCGAAGAAGTATGATGGTGGCAACCGTTATGGCAACTAGGTAACCGGCAAACAGCAACGAGTAAACAACAAGCGCCAGCAAAAAGACGATACGCCGGCTAAACCTATCGAGGGTAAAGCCCGAGAAGGGACGTATTAGAACCGATGCAATGGTGTAGGCGGCCACCACAACGCCTACCTGGCTTTTGGTAGCATGAAGATCGCCGACTAGGTAGATTGGCAGTGCAGACAGAACCGCATAGTATGTAACATACATCAAAAAGTTGGACAGCAGCAGCAGTATGAAATTCCGATTCCAGATACGATCGTACATTACCTTGTTAGTTTTCAAAACAAAAAGGCAAAGGTCTCCAATATTCCCCACTGATGTGCTGGCAAAACGTTAAAAGATGGCAACAGCACGCAACAATACCCAAACCCCCAAACTTCGTCGCTAGATGTAATACCGTATATTTGCACGAAATACGACATAGATGAATAAGTATCAAAAAGAGTACATATACCGAATCAACAGGGTAATCGACTATATCGAGGCAAACATCGACAAGGAGCTCTCGCTGGAAACCCTTTCGGAGGTTGCCAACTTTTCGCAGTTCCACTTTCATAGGATATTCTCGGCCTTTACTGGGGAAACGCTAAACGGCTTTATCAAGCGTAAGCGCATAGAGCGCGCTGCAAGCATCCTGCTTAACGAACCCGACAGGCCAATTTCCGAGATTGCCTACTACTGTGGCTACAACAGCCCTTCGGTATTCTGCCGAAACTTTAAGGAGCGATTCAAGGTAAGCGCCCAGGAGTTCCGTAGCAGCTGGGATGAGAATAGCAAGAATGGTCAGCTGGAAAGCAAGAACGATAAGCTCGATGAATCGTCGATGGCGTACGTTTGTGATATCAAATCACAAACAATTTGGAGGAAAGACATGAAAAATGCGATCGAAATTAAGGAGATGCCGGCACTGAACGTAATTTACTGCAGGCACACTGGAGAGTATAGTATGATTAGCGCTGCTTACGAGAAGCTATTTAAGTGGGCAGGTCCAAGAGGGCTACTCAACAATCCCGAATCGAAGGGTGTTACCTACTACCACGACGATCCGAAAGTTACCAACCTCAACAAAATCAGGCAGAGTGCCTGTATCACCGTATTCGAGGATGTGAAAACGGAAGGCGAGATAGGAAAGATGCAAATCCAAGAAGGAAGGTATGCCGTTGGCCATTTCGAAATTGGGGAAAGTGAGTTTCAGCAAGCCTGGGATTCGATGTGCCTGTGGGTTTCGCAAAGCGGCTACCAACCTGCCGATGCCAGTCCCTACGAGCTGTACCACAACCATCACGAAGAGCATCCCGAAAAGAAGTTTATTGTGGATATCTGTATCCCGGTAAAAGTGCTTTAATATGAGGCAAGAAGGAACCATGAACCTAAACCCATTAACCATAAAGCACCTTTGCATTATACTGTGCAGCACCGCAGAGCTTGCACTTGAGCTGCCAAGCCTTCTTCTGAAAAACATGTAACGGAAAACAGAATGCAGTAAAAAATCCCCTAACAGAAGCGAACCTGTTAGGGGATTTGTTATGATACATACCATGTAGCGATTACAGGTAGCAGATCTTATGAATAGCTACTTTACATTATCAACAGCCTTGCTGGCGGCATTAAGAAGTGCAGCGGTGGAGATTTCGCTACCAACTGCACCTTTCATCCACAGCTGAGGGATGATGCGACCTTGGGTAAACATACGGTTAACCTCGGTGGCAAAGTTCTTGCCCTCGACCTGCTCCTCTACCTGAAACTGTATAAGCTGGCCAATTGGGTAGGCGCTAAGGTAAAGCGGGATCTCAATCATGTGGCTGTAAACGCCAAGTATCGGTTCATCCTTACTGCCAAAGATGTCGGCATAGTACTGGTTCCAAACATTTTTGGCAATGCCGATGGTGGCATCCTTAAGCTCGGCAGCGGTGGCGGTAGGATGTGCGTACATCCACTTCCAAACCTCCATGTCGACTATCGAAACGCCCATAATCTCGTAGGCCGACCAGGCGTTGTCGAGAATGTTAAGGTCGCGCTTGTTGGGGTTGTTTTCGGGAATGCCGAGCAGCTCGAGGTCGCGTTTCTGGAAAAGGAAAGCTAGCGCTTCGGTAAATGAGGTGTTGGGCACACCGTTAAGCATGTAGTAGTCTACCAGCTCCATGGTGATGGTTTGCTCCACATTGTGGCCAAATTCGTGAACGGCAATGTTGTAGCCCTTGTAGTCCATGCCGGCCTTACCAACACGGGTGCGCAGAAGGCTATAGTCGCCCTTCATACCGGTTCCGGCAGCATGTCCTGCACCACGCGATCCTTCGACCCGAATATGCGACTGAAGGAATAGCTGCTGCTCGGGTGTGAAGCCCAGCTGGCCAAGGATGCGAGGCATGTCGGCCTTAAAGGCATCGGCAGTTGGGTACTTGGCGCAGGTTTTAACGCTAAGCTCATCCTGATTGATGGTGCTGCGCGACTTAAATCCGTCGTACCAGATATCGAAGGGCTGCAGCTTGCGGCCTAGACGGCTTGAGATGAGCTTGCCCACCTTGCGCATCTCGGGCGATGCCAGGTACTCGCGAAATAGCTTCTCGACATCGGCCTGAGGAATCTCCATACCGTACTCGAAGTTGCTCTGCAGGAAGGTTGGCTTGCCTGGGTAGTACTGGTCGAACTCCTTGGTGACATTGAAGTTGTTTAGCAGCACCTGGTAGCGGGTGTTTGGCTCGCTGGCAACGGTTACAGGCTTCCCATTCTCGGTAACCACGTTGGTGGTTGGGTTCCACTTGTACTTGCCCGAGTTAACCACATCCTTAGGAATCGACTGGTCGATGATGCGCTTCATAACCGAATAAACGGCCTGCTGCTTTTGAAGCCCGGTTTGCTTGTTGGAGTAGTTCGACTTTAGCTCGTCGCGAAGACCCCAGTGGGTGATGAGCTTCATGTCGGCAGGAAAAAGGGAAGCGCCCTTATCGTTTACCACGTTGCCCATGTAAATATTGTAGTCCGAAATGTACTTCTCGGCATCGACCGACACCTTGGTAGCGCGCTGCTTGAGCTCGGCAGGAACGCGCGAGGTAAACATGTCGCCCATGCGGGCGTAGGCCCACTGCTTGCGGTTCCAGCTTGGCCCCTGCTGCGTTTTCTCGGCTAGCGAGTAGCTAGGAAAGTTAAGCGCCACCATAAAGGCCAGCTTGTTGGCGTAAAGATCGTCGGCAAGATGTGCCGATGGGTTAAACGATCCCACAATTTCATCGATTGGCTCTACGGGACCCCAGTCGAGGTCGAGCGGCTTCTTCAGATCCATTGTCATGCGAAGGTTGTAGCCACCCAGGATTTCGAAAGCACGCGAAAGCTTACCAAATAGGGCATCCAGCTTAACAGCATCGGTTTCGAAACTACCGATTACGAATTCTTCAAAATCGGAGGTAGAGCCATCGCTCGAGCGCCAAAGCATGGCGGTTTGCTCGACACCGCGCTTAATCCGAAACGATTCGCTGGCGCCATACTTCGATTCGAGGGTAGTCACCATCTTTTGGATAGAGGTGGAGGGAATGGGAGAAACATCGAGCTGCTGAGCATTAGCGCCAAGGGCACCAGCCAGCAAGGATAACGTGTATATCAGGAACTTTTTCATGGATACTAGAAATTTTAGGTTGCCGTAAATGTAGGAAAAGATGTTAAATGAAGCTGGAATATGTCCGACGAAGTTACCTTGATGGTTAAAATAATAAAAGAACGCAGCCCCATTAAGCTAAAATAGAACGAATACTACGAAATAGGGTACCACTCCCATCGGAATACCTAACATTCCCCTGCTTAGGGATACCGCGTAAGCCCCAACACTCCTCTTTCAAAAGAGCAGGGGCACAGGAATTTCGGGTTAAAAACATACCGACTGACGGATACTGTAGGCTCAACCGGGTACATCTGATGATTTACCTCTAACTGCACGTACAACCTAAATTCAGAACATCAACCTACGTAGTTTTGATGAAAAAGCATGCCAACATCGGTCAAAGATATGAGCTGCAAAATTTAGGCAAGCCCATTGCAACCAATTACCCGCTGCAGGTATTTTACGATACCGGCAGCCAACCATCGGAACAGCTCACCGTTTTAGCAGGATACAATCGAATAGGAAGGAGATAGAAATCGCTACAGCGACAACAAAAGATAAGAGTATAGCTATGTAGCCTCTAAGCGAAGCGCCCCTCCTTGTGGGCGAGATGAAAGGCGTCCGAATTTTTGCGATTCATACTGAACAGGTATAATTAAGCATTAGCAGCGAGTTGGAATGCTCGATGAAGTGGTTGGAACGTTCGATGATGACGTTGGAATGCTCGATGATGGGCTTGGAACACTCGATGATGGCGTTGGAATGCTCGATGATGGGCTTGGAACGCTCGATGATGGGCTTGGAATGTTCGATGATGGCGTTGGAATGCTCGATGATGGGCTTGGAACGTTCGATGATGGCGTTGGAATGCTCGATGATGGGCTTGGAACACTCGATGATGGGCTTGGAACACTCGATGATGGGCTTGGAACGTTCGATGATGGCGTTGGAACGTTCGATGATGGGCTTGGAACGTTCGATGATTGCGTTGGAACGTTCGATGATGGGCTTGGAACGCTCGATGATGGGCTTGGAACGTTCGATGATTGGCTTGGAATGCTCGATGATTGGCTTGGAACGTTCGATGATGGGCTTGGAACGTTCGATGATGGGCTTGGAACACTCGATGATGGGCTTGGAACACTCAATGATGGGCTTGGAACGTTCGATGA
>CAXYUU010000203.1:0-6491 GCA_964292015.1 uncultured Acetobacteroides sp. | reverse complement strand
ACCCTAAACCGCGAGGGTCGCTTTTACGACTTCTTGACCCGGGTAAACAGCCGCGATGCCGACCTAACCTGCGCGGGCAGCTACGACTTTAACACCGAGCCAAACCGGACAATCGTTTCGCTAAAGGTGAACCACCTCAACCCACACGAGATAAATCTGGTTTCGAGCGATACCATCACCTCGGTAAAAGGGCTGTTTAACGTCGACTTTACCGGAACTACCATCGACGATTTGGTGGGCTCGGCTACCGTAAACAACGCAACCTTTAGCACTCACACAAAAGATATTTTGGTTGGGTTGGCAAACATCCATATCAACAATAAAGGTGTCGAAAAAGAGTTCCGTATAGAATCGGATCTTGCCGATGCGGTGGTGAGAGGCAACTCGTCGCTCAAAAATTTAGGCTCCGCCCTCAACCACTTTACAAAGCAGTACTTCTCGAACATTGCGAGTCCCGATGGGCTAAAGGCGCTTGCCCCCCCAACCATCGCAAAAAAAGGTGGAAAGCCAATCCAAAATACGGTAGCATCCAACCAGCACTACTTCGTAAATGTTAAGGTCAAAAACATAAACAACGTGCTGAACCTCTTTATCCCCAACGTAAAGGTGGATAAGGCAACTACCCTACTGGGCAACATTAACACCAGCAACAACACCTTCGACATAAAGCTAATCTCGCCCCTACTACAGATCGGATCGAGCCAGTTTAACAAGATTAACCTACAAGCCGTTGGCAATCCTAGCAACATGCGCACCCTGGTGTCGTGCGCCAAGTACCAGGTAAATCAGATTTCGTTTAACAACATAAATCTCGATGCCATGGGGGCATCCAACAAAATAAACACAACGGTATCGTTCAACAACAGCACCAAGGATTCGCGAAACGATGGCGAGATCAGGCTAATTACCAAGTTCGAGAGAAAGCCCCATTCGTCGAAACCGCATATCGAAGTGGCCTTTCTCAACTCGCGCCTCACCATTAACGATACCCCATGGAACATCGGACAGGCAACCGTTAGCATCGATAGCAGTACGATAGGCATCGAAGATTTTAAGATAACCTACCAGCAGCAAAAGGTTGCAATAGCCGGAAAGATTGCGAAAAACAAGTCCGACCAGCTCCACTTTATTGTCAACAATTTCGACGTCCAAAACTTTAAGCTGCTTTTCCAAAACTCGGGATACGACATCCAGGGCAATATTAATGGTATTGCCACGCTAAAGAATATCTACGAAAACCCCATGCTATTCAGCAACGTTAAGATCAACGATGCCTACCTTAACGGCCGCTCGGTTGGTAGTCCGGAGCTGGTAAGCTCGTGGGATGAGGCAAGTCGTAAGATTAGCATCTTTTCCACCAACTCCATTAACGACAACGAGGTTTACCGGATATCCGGAACGGTATCTCCCGAGTCGAAAGACATTGACTTAGACGTTAAAGTAAACCAGCTTCGCCCATTCTTTCTCGAGCCATTCACCAAAGATATCGTATCGAACTTGCAGGGCAACATCAGCGCCAACCTAACCATTAACGGTAAAGTAGACAAGCCAATCATCAACGGCATGGCCTACCTCAACAACATACAGGCAAAAGTCGACTTTCTGTATACGACCTATACCATCTCGGCACCAGTAACCATCACCCAAAACGAGTTTAGCATAAAGAACGATACGCTTACCGATGTGAAGGGCAACATCGCCCTGGTGAACGCCTCGGTAACCCATCAAAACCTGAAAGATTTCAAGTTTAACATCAACATACAACCCCGAAACTTGCTGGCGTTAAATACCAATGCCAAGCAAAATCAAACATTTTACGGAACAGGGTACGCCTCTGGGGTGGTACGTATCATAGGCGATCTGAATAATTTGGAGATGCACATTAATGCGCAAACTGAGGCAAATTCGAAGGTGTACATTCCCTTAAACAATAGCACGCTAGTTCAAAATCAGAACTTCATCACCTTTGTCAAAAAATCGGACGACGATATCGAATTTACCCCAAACCAAATCAAGCAAAAGCAGGCGGTAAAATCGCAGTCCAACTTTAAGATATTCCTGGAGCTGCAGGTTACCCCCGATGCCGAGGCGCAAATACTCCTCGATTCGGGCTCGGGCAACGTCTTAATTAAGGCGCAAGGAAATTCGATACTAAACATGTATGTCGAGCCATCGAACAACATCTTCCAGATAAGGGGAGCCTATACCATTAAAAAGGGAGACTTCCGCTTTTCGCTGCTCGACCTAGTGACTAAAAACTTTACCATCGACGATGGAAGCTCCATTTCGTGGACTGGCAACCCAACAGACGCGACAATCAACGTTACAGCTCGCTATGGGGTACGAACCAATCTAGGGCCGATACTTGTTGGCCTAAACCAGAACAACACCCAACGCTACAATGTCGACTGTAAGATTATGATGGAGGGCATGCTGCTAAACACAACCATTAAGCTGGGGGTATCGCTTCCCGATGCCGACATCTCGACCCAAACACTGGTGCAGGCGGCTCTGAATACCGAAAGCCAGATGGAAAAACAGTTTGTAACCCTGCTGATGGTTGGACAGTTCTTCCCCGAACAATCGTCGACAAATGCCGACAACCCAATGGGAAATGCGGGTAAAGGAATGGCGTCCGATCTGATATTTAACCAGCTCGCAAACTTGGTATCGCAAATATCCAAATCGTTTGGTTTGGGAATAAAGTACACCCCGGCAACGGCCACCACTGGACAGGAGTACGAATTTAGGGGAAATTTAAAGGTTAACGACTGGGTAACCGTAAACGGAACGGTAGACGTTGGCGATAACACCAAATCGACCGGACGAGGAGTTGCAGGCGACTACGATGTAGAGGTTCGGCTCGACAAAAAGGATAAGGTGAAATTCAAGATGTTCTCCCACGACAAGCAGGACAACCTGCTGAACTCTACCCAAAGCAAACAGGGAGTGGGTATTTACTTCCAAAACCAGTTCGACTCGTTTGGCGATCTGTTTAAAAAGAAGAAGAAGAAGCCAGCAGCAACACCTCCAACCCCACCCGCAGTGCTGCCAAAGCAACAGGAGAAGGTGGATACAACGAAAATTCAAAAACCCGAAAAAGACAGAAAGTAGCGCCAGCATGGCCCGCTGCAGCAAACAGCAACAAGCGGTAAAAAAGCAGCCCTCATTTGATAATCGTTTTGTCAAGAATAAACATTTTTACTACTTTCGACAAAACTAAAGCCCAAAATAAACACTATGATTTTAAGTACACTACTTCAAAGTGGTGCTGCTGCAAATTCGGCAAACAGCATTGCAACCCAGGCAATACAGCCTGAGGGCCTTTCGTTTTGGACGCTAATGGTACAAGGTGGCCCAATCATGATTCCGATTGGAATGCTTTCGATACTGGCCATCTACATCTTTATAGAAAGATACCTTGCCGTTCGTAGAGCGAGCAAGTACGAAGCAAACTTCATGAACCGAATTCGCGAGTATATCCACGAGGGGAAAATTGATACCGCACTAACGATGTGCCGCCAAAACGAAACGCCCATTGCCCGTATGATCGAAAAGGGAATTGAGCGTATTGGCCGCCCGCTAAACGACGTGAATAAGGCAATTGAAAATGTTGCCAACCTAGAGATAGCAAAGCTGGAGAAAAACCTGCCCCTACTCGCAACCGTTTCGGGTGGAGCGCCAATGCTCGGATTTCTTGGAACCGTTGTTGGTATGATCGATGCCTTCTACAAAATGTCGGCAGCAGGCAACAACCTCAACATCGGACTTCTGTCGGGAGGTATTTACACGGCAATGGTTACAACCGTTGGCGGTCTTATTGTAGGTATCATGGCCTACTTCTGCTACAACATCCTTATTGCAAAAATAGAAAGCCTCGTTTACAACATGGAGACCAACTCGATGCTTTTCATGGATCTGCTTAACGAACCCGTAAAGTAGCATTCACCTAAACTCTACGAAAATGGCAATTAAACGAGGATCAAAAGTTGATACGAGCTTTAGCATGGCGTCCATGTCCGACATGGTGTTCCTGCTGCTCATCTTCTTTCTTGTAACCTCCACCCTAGTTAGTCCCAACGCGCTAAAGCTGCTACTCCCCAAGAGCAACAGCCAGGTGCCCGGAAAACCCATAACAAGCATCTCCATCGACGATAACAATGGAACCTACGACTACTATGTCGAGACCCAGCCGGTGGCTTTCGAAAACATGGAGAGCATGCTACAGCAAAAGCTCATGAACGAAACGGACAAGAGCATCGCGCTACACGTTGATGGTAGCATCCCTATGGAAGAGGTTGTTAAGGTTATGAACATTGCAAAGAATAATAACTACAAGCTTATTCTTGCAACTACTCCAGAATAATTATGGTAGATACCAGCAAACATAAAGTAGTCGGCATAGCAGGAACGGTGGGTTTTCACATCGCCATACTCCTCCTGCTTTTTCTCTTTGGGCTCAAACCACAGCTTCCCATACCAGCCGAAGAGTCTATTCTAATCAACTTTGGCGATGGCGATGTGGGCAGCGGGATGGTAGAGCCATCGGCGGCCCAAAAAATGGCGATGGCGGCTCAGCGTAAGCAAGCCGTTCAGCAGGAAAGCCCGCTAACGCAGGATTTTGAAGATGCCCCGATGCTTCCGACAAAATCTATTTCGAAGCGGAAGCCCGACGTAAAGGCCACGGCGGCTCAACCAAATGCGACAACAACGGTTGAGGCTCCGGTAGAAAAACCTCGCGAGGTAAATAAGCGAGCGCTATTCCCTGGGAAAAGCAGCTCCAACATGGCATCGCAAGGCGAAGGAGATGGTAGAGGTGCTGGCAATCAGGGTAAGCTATACGGATCGCCCGATAGCAAGAGCCGGGTTGGAGGAAGTACGGGTGGCAGTAGAGGTCACTCGTTTAGCCTAAACGGACGAAACATTGTTGGCGGATTTCCGAATCCCGATTACAACGTTCAGGCATCGGGAAAGGTAGTGGTATCCATTACCGTCGATCAAAACGGCAGCGTTACCAAGGCCACCTACTCGCCCAAAGGTTCCACCACATCCGACTCAAGGCTTATTCATGCAGCGCTTTCGGCTGCTCAAAAAGCCCGATTCAATACCGACAGGGATGCCCCGTCGATTCAAACCGGGATCATTATGTACATCTTCAACCTACAATAAAAGAGCGAGATTTTCTCGCTCTTTCGCTACCGTCATAGCATGATCGAACTTTCGGAAACACCACTCACCTACACCTTTTCGTCCTTTTCCAAAAGGGATGATGTGGTAGCCTTTGTCACCACCCGGATTGGAGGTAGCAGCACCGGACATCTGGGCTCCTGCAATATGGGCCTTTCGGAATTTGAGCCTGCGGCAACCACCATTAGCAACCGGCAGCAGCTATGCAGCGCCCTAAACCTCGATTTCGACAGGATGACCTTTCAGCATCAGGTGCACGACGAGGGCATTACGACGGTTACCCACGCTAACGCCGGAGCCGGAAACCAAATCAAATCGCTATCGATCCAAAACTCCGACGCTCTAATTACCGCCTGTAGGGGCATCACCCTATTTGCACAGGCAGCCGATTGCGTTCCGATAGTGCTATTCGACACCGAAATGAAGGTGGCTGCCGCCATTCATGCCGGATGGAGGGGTACCACCAAGAAAATCGCCCAAAAAGCTGCGCTAAAGATGGTCGCCGATTTTGGGTGTAATCCCCAAAATATCCTTGCAGGGATAGGCCCATCGATTGGCCCATGCTGCTACGAGGTAGGCTCCGAGGTTATCGACATGGTGCAGTCCTGCTTTTCGAATCCGACAAGTCTACTGGTACCCCATAACAACAGGTACCACTTCGACCTCTGGAGGGCAAACCAAGTACAGCTGGAGGAGGTAGGAATCCCCCTTACCAATATCGAAGTTGCCCAGGTATGCACCCGATGCAACCCCAACCTGTTCTTCTCGTCGAGATACGACAACGGCAAAACTGGCCGATTTGGAGCAGGAATAACCATACGGTAGGCCGTCGCCAAGCAAGTTTTCAATCTGCGCATTGCTCAATGCGTCGAGCATTAGCCCATCATCTCACCCAAAATATTCCGCCTACTTTATTTCTAGGGATTAACTAGGATTCAGATCTCTTGAGCAGTTCTATTTTGCCCCCCCCTGTAGGCATCACCACGCACCAGCTAAAAGTCGGCAGAGCCTAGCAAGCATCGCAAAGCGTACACCAGCTATAGCACCCAGCCAACACCTGACTTTCGCACATCGCATGTCGTACAACCCAATACAAAAGGTGTAGAGTAGCGACCCGCAGAGGTAGCAACCTACCATAAACGAATGGCCACACAGCTACCCGAACTGCTCTCCGGCTTCGGGAGAGCGTCAAAATGGTGAAAGGGAGTCTCTCCGGCTCCCGGAGAACGCCAATATGGTGAAAGGGGGTCTCTCCGGCTCCGGGAGAACGCCAAAATGGTGTAAGTGCCCCTCTCCGGCTCCGG
>CAXYUU010000202.1:0-6529 GCA_964292015.1 uncultured Acetobacteroides sp. | reverse complement strand
AGTAGCTCAGTTGGTAGAGCATCAGCTTCCCAAGCTGAGGGTCGCGGGTTCGAATCCCGTTTTTCGCTCTTAAAGAAGTTAGCCACTTGTACGTTTGAAAGACGTATAGGTGGCTTTTATTATATTCTGATATCTTTAGCTATGATAGACGATGAAATGCACCAGCTAGATGTTGATTTTGGAGGGGATCTGAAGATGACCTTCAACCTAAACGAGTGGGAAAAAAATAGACTAGCAGAACTTCAACACCAAGGAGTACCGTTACAGCAGGCACTGGGTCAGGTAAAGAACGAGCTTAGGTCTCTTGGGCACCAAAAGCCAAACATTCACAACAACCCGAAATAAACAACGTCACCCTTAAATACAAACCCCAGCTAGAACTTCATCCTACTGGGATATCTTCTACTACGATAATCGCTGGATTAAACGACTTGCCCTCCCCTTCATTCCCACCGAAGGTGGCTCTGCCAAAATATCCTCTAGTATGGCAACAAACTCGTTTCTGAGATCGGGGTATCGGTCGCAATATGCGGCAACCATTTCCATGGCATACATCCTAAGCCCAACTGGCACCAATTTCGACGTTATTAAAGCGAGGCTGCTGTCGAGCAGCTCGCCTGACGGATCGTCGGGTAAGGGATGTTGAAGTAAGATTTTTAGAAGTTCCCGCTTAAGGCTAAGATTCGTAGCACCAACCATCATTCGGGTAATTTCAGGCAGATACGGTTCGAGAAGAGCGCTATTCTTTTCGTTGATATGCGATAATGCCCAAACGGCTCGCCAAGCATACGGGGTAGCAGATTTCGCCACCATCCACACCTCGTTGATTAGCTCGGGATGTTGGCATACAATGTCGGCGATTGCCTGAACATCGGTTTTACCGCAGGTTCGGTTTAATACAGCCTCGAAGTCTACCTCTTTAAACATAGCATCCCGTTATTTCTACTGGCACATCAATCTATAGCACGCTAACAAGCATCGCAACATTGACAAAAGTAAGAATTTGATTCACTCCATAGATATCAGCCTATACGGGAAGGATTAATTATGCTTTTACTCCTGCTATTCACTATATTGAGATACCTAAAAAGTCGATCATGTTACTTCGCTTTCTAAAGTATAAGGTTTTAAAGATGAAGCGGCACCGCAGCATGTATGTAGCAACAAAGCCGCCTTACTCCCACTGCAAGAACTGCGGCCACGAGCTGCACGGACAGTACTGCTCGGTATGCGGCCAGTTTGCCATGTCGTCGAATAGGCCATTCCGCGAATCGATCGTGTTCTACCTCGAACACCACTACGCGCTCGACCATAAGCTGGGCACTTCGCTACGGTACCTCTTCTTTAAACCGGGCTTTCTTGCCCGCGAATACATGGAGGGGCGCATCGAACGCCACGTCCATCCGTTTAGGCTCTACCTTTTTGCCAGTATCCTTCTGTTTGGTATTGTGTTGAGCCTGCCTCGGGGCGAAGACCAGTCTGAAAGAAACGCTCCGCTAGTAGACACAACAAAGGTGTCCATCAACAATAATATCGAGCTGGATTCTACGCTGAAAAAACATTCAAACGTAACGACATTAGGAAATCGACAGTCGACAAAGGCAGACTCGGCTACACTTGCCAAGGAAAAAATTGCCCACCCGATTAACAGCAACAACAAGGAGACCTCGGCCTTCGAGAAAAAATTCATCAACAGGATCACCTCGGTAACGCGGCACGAGTTTACGGATCGGCTATTCCACTACATGTCGCTTTCGACACTACTGCTGATGCCCATCTTTGCCCTGCTGCTTAAGCTGCTTTACTTCCGTCGCGAAAAGTACTACACAGGCCATCTAATCCTTTCGGTTCACCTGCATGTAGTTCTCTTCTTGGCCATATCCATTGGCTCGGTATGGAGCATACTTGTCGACGAGAAGTACTCTATTACGGGCTGGCTGATACTGGGCTGGCTGATTTATCTAATCTTCAGCCTTTCGCGGTTTTACCGCGAGCCGAAGAAGAAAAGTACCCTCAAAGCAATTCTACTGCTCTTCATCTACGCCATCGTGAGCTCGCTTACCGTTGGATTTATATCATTTATGGCAATAATGCTTTAGCGTTTACCAAAGGTTTAATACCGAGAAATCGACCACATCGCCCTCCTTTACCTCGTCCATTTCGGCAATGGGTATGCTTTTATGATGCTGATGGATGAAGTCGGTGATAACCCTGATAGAATCGGTGGTTATCTGCGGGCTTCCGGCGGGGTACTTGTTATAAATGATACCCGCCACCTCGATGCCGCGACTGAACAGCGCTTCGAGACTTAGCAGGGTATGGTTGATACTCCCGAGCTTCGACGAGGTTACCAGAATTACGGGCAGCTGCTCGTCCTTAATGTAGTCGATGGTGTAGTAGCTGCGCGTGATGGGCACCATTAGCCCGCCGGCACCTTCGAGCAGCACAAGGTTGTACATGCCTTCGAGCTTGCGGGTCGACTGGCGAACGAGGTCGAGGTTGATGTCGCGGTTATCTATCTCGGCAGCCAGATGCGGCGAGCAGGGGTAGGTAAATACAATGGGACAGGTGGTGAAGTCGTTGTCCACCTCCTGCAGCTCCATCGACATCATCTGGCGGTGGGTGATGATATCCTCCGAGATGCCCAAGCATCCGGTTTGAATGAGCTTTTGGGTCATTACGTTTACGCCATTTGCCAGCAAGTACTTTGCCAGCATACCCGTTGCCATGCTCTTGCCGGCATCGGTATCTATTCCGGTTATAAAAAAGACTTTGGACATGAGAATTTAGATATGAGATGTGAGACGTTAGATATGAGACTTGAGATTTGAGATATTAGATTATGAGCTGCGGCGACTTATTACGGAGATGGGTAGTTCACTTTTCACCGCTAGCGCGACGTACGCTTCGGGCAACGTAGTGCCGATTACTTAACCGCTCAATTCTTTTAACTTCTTAAATAGCTTCATTTACCTTCTTCAACCTTCTTCTTCCGCGCCACCACGTACAGCGGATGGTAGGTAAGCGCGTAGCCCTTGCTGGTTCGAAATTGGCTGTAGCTCTGCGAAAACTCGGCGAGTCGTCCTTTTGTCCAGCACTGACGGAACGACCCGTTTACCCCGGTTTGCTTAATGTGGCGCAGCACCTCTACCGGTTCAACAAAAAATAGGGAGGTGCACTGCTCCGAACTGGCCACCACATCGAAGTACCGCCCCACCACACCAACAAACTCGGCGAGCGAGAGGTAGGCGAGCCCGTTGCCCGTTAGCGTGCGCACCTCAACGAGGTTTTGCGGGCCAAAGGTGCTGATGGCTACCGTGCCGCCGTCGCTCATGGCATTGGAGAGGCGCTGTAGGAACCCATCGATATCGGCAAACCACTGCACCGCCGACGACGAGGCAAATAGGTCGATACCCTGCGGCAGCTCCATGGCCTCGGCATCGCCCACCACAAATGTGGAGTTGGAGGCATTACACTTGAGAGCGGCCGCCTCGATGTGGCATTTTGCCGATGGCGCTATATCGTTGTGTAGCCAGGCGGCATGAGGGAAGCGGGTAAGCAGCTGCTCGGACAAAAATCCGGAGCCACAGCCAACCTCAACAGCCCGTTGCGGCTCGACAGCGAGGTGGGCATCGAGCATGGTGGCAAGGCGGTGGGCAATATCGTGCTGCGCCACCGCTTCGGTGCGGTAGGTGTCAAAACATCCCGAAAATCCTTGCTTTACAGCTTCCTTATTCATGGTAAAGTTCTTTTTTTCTGTTACTACGGTCTGATCTATGTAGGTTATGGAAACCGGCTCGGGGTTCTTTGGAAACCACCTAGGCGCAAACCTTACTTCTCTATGCTCCTTTTCTAGGTGCCGACTCATTTTGTCGTGCGAGCTATACTGCGAAGCCAACTACCTCATCTTATTGTCTGACTACCTTGTTTGGGAAGCCATCTACCTGTACTTTCTTTCCAACTACCTGTTCTGGGAAGCCATCTACCTGTACTTTTTTTCCAACTACCTATTCTTTTTCTCCAACTACCTGTTCTGGGAAGCCTTCTACCTGTACTTTCTTTCCAACCACCCGCATCTCCACACTTTGCAGGGATGTCGCGTTTAAAAATATTGTTTCAACGCTAATTTTTCTGACTGGATATAAGTGTTTTTTGTCAATAATTTACACTCACCAACCACCCCGCCCTACGGGCACCCCTCCTTGAAAAGCAATGTCATTAAGTTAAGCACGAAGCTCTATCAGTGCTGTCATTGGCTACGCCGAACTCGCTTTGCTCGGTTCCGGGCTTGTCCCGGAAACTTTAGTTCGACGTAGTCAATCTAAATATGAATCCAATAGATTCTAAAAAAGGCCCTTCGGGCAATTCATTAGATCCCGTGACAAGCACGGGATGACACTCCGAGGAAAGTTTTTCCCTTAAGGGAAGTGCGCTGATTAAGCAGTGTGACTTACTCTCAAAGTTGGTTTTAGCTAGGGTTGCCCTAGGTATAGCCTCCTGAATTTGCTAGCACCATCTAGCTTCTGAAACAACCGCCTCTAGCACATCCCCAGCAACTCCTCCCAGGAGGCCATCGGACCAAAGCAGAGATGCGGCCCGCTGATGGTAACCGCCCTATCTCCCCAATGATTTTTTAGGCATTGAGATGGGAAGATCAAATCGTTGGTGGAGATTAGGGCAGAAGACCAAAACTCTTTACGTACTAGCGGCGTGCGGGCAAAGTACTCGCCAAGTGCCACCAGCTCGGCGTGCTGTTCGGAAAAATTGCGATGGGGCAAGAGGTGCACCAGTTCGGCGTAGCCACGGGCGCCTCCGCAGATGCGCATCGTAAACTTTTTAAGCGTGGCCTCGGTAAGGTTGGCAATCGTCCCCTCGAAGATGGACGGGGAGATGCCCTCGGTTTCGCTTACTGGGGCAAGCGATCCGTTTATGGCGTAGGCGGCATCGGCCTTAAGCAGGTGCTGCTCCATCAGCCAGCCGGCCACCCACACCCCAAACGACCACGCCACCACCGTAACGGATCGGTATCCCTCCAAAATAGACGAAGGAAAATCGAGCGAGCGGTAGTCGTACAGCGCCACCACATCGTAGTTGGCGGCATCGAGATGCTGGATGCAGCGCTCGTCGAAGCCCCATCCGCAGAAAAAAAGAATAAGCGGCTTACCACCCGATTGGGCTACCCATTTTGCTTCCATTGCACGGCAATTTTTACGATTTCGTCCACTTCGGTTTCGGTTAGCTGAGGGTTGAGCGATATCCGGATTCGCGCCTCACCCCGTGGGACGGTGGGGTAACGAATGGGCATCGCCCAAAAGCCGCTGGCTTGCAGGAGTTCGGCCAGGCGGATGGCCTGTTGGTTTTCGCCCGCCACGATGGGTACGATATGCGAGCCTCCGCGGGTTTCGAGCCCAGCAGCTGCCAGCTTGGTACGGAGAAGCTCGCCCAGCAACTCCAACCTTGCCCTATCGCCCACCCTGCTTTGCAGCCCATCAACCAAAAACTTTGTCCACCTTAGGTTGATGGAGGGCAGCGCGGTGGTAAATATGAACGGGCGCATGGTATTTACGAGGTAGTCGGCCACCTCGCGACTGGCAATCAGGTAGGCGCCCTGCGAGGCGAGGGCCTTTCCGAAGGTTCCCACAAGTAGGTCGATACGCTGGGTGGTGCCGGTGGCCTCGCACAGGCCAAGGCCGCGCGTGCCCACCGCCCCAAAGGCGTGCGCCTCATCGACGTAAAGGGTGGCATTGTACTTCTCCTTGAGGTCGCACAGCGCGGGCAGGTCGGCCACATCGCCATCCATGCTAAACACCGACTCGGTGACGATGAATATGCGGTTGTAGTCGTTTCTACTTTTTAGGATGATGCGTTCGAGGTGCTCCAAATCGTTGTGACGGTAGCGCTCCCACTTGGCCTCGCATAGCCTCAACCCGTCGATGATGCTTGCATGAACCAGCTTGTCGGCAAGAATCAGATCGCCCTTGGCCGTTAGCGCTGGCAGCACCCCGATGTTGGCGAGGTAGCCGCTGTTGAACACCAGCGCCGCCTCGCGCTCGAACAGCGCGGCAAGCGACCGCTCGAGCTCGGTGTACGATGGTGCGTTGCCCGTAAGCAGCCGCGACGAGGTGGAGCCAAAAAGAAACTCCGAAGTATCGGCAAGGCCTGCCAAAAACTCGCGCTGCAGCGCCGGATCGCACGCCAACCCAAGGTAGTCGTTCGACGACAGGTTGACGTAGCGCCTTCCGTTATGGTGGATGTACTTTCCGTCGCTACGCGTGTCGCGCAGCTTACGCAGGTTACCCGATTGCTCGAGTTGGGATAGTATGTTGGTATAGTCTGTCATCATTTTGTATTACGATGGTCGGTCTGTTAGTTTCATTATGTTTTAAGATGAGTGCTTCTACAGCGGGAGGGTTAACCTTGTTGGTTTATAACTTGATGATATAACCACAACCACCCCGCCCTACGGGCAACCCTCAGTCATGTTCGGAACAGCGTTAAGAGCATTCATATTTTTTGGAGGATTCCAACA
>CAXYUU010000201.1:0-6532 GCA_964292015.1 uncultured Acetobacteroides sp. | reverse complement strand
CGAGCTGGCCGTTGCGGTAATCTTTTCGAGCTCGCCCTGTATGCGGGCGAGGTTGCCCTGTATCGACTGGGCGTTGCAGAGATAGGCACCTAGAATTAGGGCGGTAGCAAGTATGATCTTCTTCATTATGTGTAGTGCTGGTATTATTATGCGGTGAATATAGCGAAGAATTGGGAAAGTTGGGATTAGGTAGCCATGATTGTATGGCCTGCTAGCGCTTGCGTCTAACCACTTTTCGCTTGGCATGGCTGCAGCCGATATCGAGCTTTGCTCGTCGGTTAAGCCTCACTTTCCGATGTTATCCTATTGCCGTTTACAGTAGGGTAACCCTTCTACTGGCCGCTCATTTTTTTAGTGAAGTCGCTTAATCGTTTCTTCTGTTCACTTACGCTTATTGTTTTTTCCAATCTTGCCTGTCGGGTTTTTTCCTGTTTTGCACTCATTATCCAGTGTATGGCAACTTTTCTATACGAAGGGGCTTGTTGCATAAAAAAGTCCCAGGCATCTTTGCTTTTTTTGAATTGTTCTTCAGAATTACGGTCAAGTATTATGGGTTCATTTTCATGGGAGTAAATCTTCGACTTGTTTTCCGTTCTAAAGCTAAATATCTTCATCCCCTCCTCGGTCATTAGTCCTTCCTTTGTTAGCGCTTCAACTTTTTTAATGTTGATTGCACTCCAAATGCTGGTTTTTTTCCGTGGTGTAAACCTAATGCAGTAGCTTTCTTCATCAATTGATTTTCTTACCCCGTCAATCCAGCCAAAGCAAATTGCTTGGTCAACAGATTGAGACCAAGTCATCGAAGGTTTGCTACAGCTAACTTTATAGAATCCAACAATCAGCTCGGTTTCGTTCTTGTGGTGTTCTTCTAGCCATTTTCTAAATTCCAATTGTGTCTCAAAAAATGTGGGTGCCATTTATTTGCTCCTGGTTTTAATTCGCTACATCGTTTTGTTTGTATGCTCCCTAAGCAGGACGCTCTAGCAAGGGTCGATCCCTAAAAGCCTCCTCCTTCGTCAACCCTATACCTGTACGTTTTGCCTGCAGCAGTTTTTATTCTCGTTACTAGGCCTGATCTTCGGGTTGTCGTTTTACTCCTCATAATACCCCATATCATTGCTTCAATATCGTCTTAGCCTATCCCAAGCCTTTCTTTTTGGTAAAAGGGAATCCCTGTCGGCTATCATCAGTAGGGTGAAATTCCCTGGTTGGCCATAGGTGGATTGTACTTATTACTGCCAAAGTGGCTCTTTTTGCCAATTATTTAAAAAGCCGAGTTTGTAAATTGGAATCGTTGGATTTGTATCAAAAAGGTCAAGGATGTTGTTTTTTATCTGATGTTCTGGTGTTACCATATTGCATAAGTACACCATGCACGAAATAGTAAGGAAAGGCTTTTTCGTTTGAACATCGGTAAGCGGATTGGTAAACCATTGCCCAATTGGATTATTTAACCTTTCGGTTGGTCGTTTAACCATGTTACGGCTCCATAGCCGAGAGTGATGTGCTATTATGTTACGAACGTATGCAATAGCTTCTAACCAGCTAGATAGTTCGCTGTGCAGATTCAACCCCATTTCTTTTGCAATGGTGGCTTTTTCGGGCAGCTGATGTTTTAGGTTTTTATACAATTTCGAGAGCGTTCCCATCGACGCTACTTCCAACGTTTTCCATGCATCAGCATCCTGGTTGAGAAAACGTTTACGGTGATCGGTGATGAAAATTTCCCGACTTCGGTTAAACTCCTTTTGCAGCTCGTCTAATGTATTTTGATGGATGGTTTTAATCGTACCATCGGTCAGCTTCATGGTTGTACTCTCGAATAAAGCAGTGTTTAAATACCACAAACCACCATAAAGGATTGATAGGTGATAGATAAGCTTTGTTCGCAGCGCTATTTCAATGCGTTCGATGGCATCGAAAAGTATGAGTCTCAGCTGACGGTCGAAATTGTAGCGGGTAGCTATATCTTCAAAATAAGTATTTGGCTTAAAGGTATGCTGGGTATAATCGGTTTGCATGTCCCACCAGTAGCCTTTTAATCGATAGTAGCTAATGTTTTGGAGGAAATTAACGGCATTCGGTTCATATCTGAAAAGCATGCCCCTTGATTTTAGCAGCTGTATTTGATCAGCTACGTTGTAGGCGGGTTTATTTGGCATCGCTATATGAAAAAAATGACCCGTTTGCAGTTCTTATGGTATGCAAACGGGTACTGTTGCTGCAAATATAGTACAATTGTGTAACCTAACAACAATTGTTATACTATTTTGCTTCTTGTTCGTTTGTTAGGTAAGCTGCTGATACCCCATTGCTAAGCTTAGCCTCTGCCTGCGCTTTTGTACCCTATGCCCCCCTCTTTTCGCTTCAACATCGTCTTAGCCTATCCCAAGCCACACCCTTCGGTTAAGCTACCCTTTGCCAAAGGTAGGTAACCGTATTCACCCAGCTCGTTCAAGCTCGAAATTTCATGCGAGATCCCATCTTTTATGATCAGCTGCCTACTCGAAATCTCAAAAACATCACGATAGTAGTGATCCGTGATAATTATTCCCTTGTCCTTCCTGTGGCTATTTAAAATGCCTTTTACCGACTCTATATGCAGAGGCTCCAGCATGGCAAACGGTTCGTCGAGTAGGATAAACGGATGGGGCAGGTTCACCACCAGTAGCAGCTCCAGGTACTTCTGCTCGCCAAGCGACAGCGATCCGAACCGTTGCCTCTCTATTTTATTAATTAGGGGCGTGTAGAATATCCTGTCCTGCGTTGCCCCATCCCTAAAGTACATGGGGATAATTTGCCTTGCCGTTAAGTCTTTCGGAATAAATGGGGCTTGTGGCAGGTAGGCTACCAGCTTGCTTTTAGTGCTTACCCGCTCTACTCGGTTGCCGTTTATGTACAGCTCCATCGTTTTAGGCCTTAGCGTACCAAATAGAATTTTTAGCAGGGTCGATTTCCCCGAACCATTCCGCCCAAAAATCGCAAGAATGTCACCCGTACTACACGTCAAGCTTACGTCCGACAGTATTTGTTTCTTACCAAAGCTCAGGACAACAGAATTTAGGTTTAGGCTACTGGTCATCGTGTAGGTGTTAGTAGAATATCAGGTATAGAACCAGCGCTATCGTACAATTTATCAGCGCCACCTTACCCATTAGCTCCCTCTTGGTAAAGCCATGGTTGAGGTAAAAGGTGTACTGCTCGTTTTGAAAGTAGCGGTATACCCCAAACGAAATTATCATCCCGGCTGTACCAAAACAAATGGCGAATTCCTGTAGCCCAATCAGTACCGAAACAAGCAGGTTAATTCTCGTTATGTCGTAGTAGTACTTAAAAAATAGCCTATTCATGATACCATTTTTATTCGCGACAGTTACTTTTGGCAAGGGGATGCTTTGCTAACTTGTTGAAACCACGGCTTATGTTAGTAGAAAGTACTGCCTCAGTCGAATAGGGGCTTATTCGTTTTCATTTCCCCCTACTCACCGTAGTCTAAATCAGCGCACGGTGCTAGGCGAAGTCTGCGACTTCGACTTTTGTAAATAGCGGGTCTCCTGACCGCAGTTAATATAGCAAAGGGAGCCTGTTGTCATCCCTCCGCTAAGCCTAGCGTCCGCGCTACGCTTGGTTTACCAAGGCCTCTAGCCGCATTAGATGCAACTCAATTTCATAGGGATGTAGTTCAACCTGTTATTCTTGTGTGTAGTTTAATTATTACTCATTGCATATTCATATTTATTATATATATCTTCATCTATCTGGGTTTTATTCGCTTCAATTACATTTTTTCTAATATCATAAATGCCATAGTCATTTTTAATCCAGTATATTTGATTATTTTCAGTAAATGCTTTTGTAATTTCATTTAATTGTTTTGTTGAAAAATTATTATATGTCAATAGTTTTCTTGAAACTGATTTGGCATTATCATATGAATATGCTTCATGTAAATTTCTTATGACTAATTCTTTTTCTGTTTCTTCAGTTATTTCAATATTTGGATAATGCTCTTTAATAAAAGAAGATAATGTTTTGTAATGCACTATTTTAGAATTCTTCTTTTGGTTCCATTCTTTAGATAAAAATTCATTGAAATTTTTATTGTTCAGTTTCGAATAGTAATCTTTATCTTCTGATATAAAATACAAGTCTTCATAATTAGGTGTTTCTGATAACAAACACTCCCAATTTATTGCGTCACCATATGATTTATCTTTGCCTGGTGGGTTTCCTACGTCAAATCTTACGATTGCAGAGTTGAGTGTATTCTGATTAGTTTGAATATTAATTGCCTTTTCAATTATTTGATTTAATATATCATCAGCAAGTAATGTTCCTTTCTCTGCATCGTGTTGAATTTTTTTTTGTAACTTTGATTTGTTTGTGTTAAATTGTTTAATTGCATTTTTAATTTCCTCATATTCTTCATAAGAATGACAAATCATTGGAAATTGATTATTCATATTTACATCTTTCAATTTTGAAAGCGAATCAGAAATTTTAACTTCTCTATTTCTGTAAAATTCATTTTTAGTTTGTTCTGGTAAGTAAAGGTTAATATTTTCACTATTAACTAGTGCGATTATCTTTTTTAGTTCATTTAATGTTTCATTTGTATAACTATAGAATGTTAAATAAACATTAGTATCAATAAAAAGATTTTTCTTCATATTCTCAGTTTTTATTTTCTATGGTGTATATTCCCCCTGCTCACCGTAGTCTAAATCAGCGCACGGTGCTAGGCGAAGTCTGCGACTTCGACCTTTGTAAATAGCGGGTCTCATGACCGAAGCTAATGTAGCAAAGGGTAACCTGTTGTCATACCTGTAAGGTGGCATCTTACTTATTGGTTTCCGTTCCATTGCGGTTTAAAATCGCTATTTATATTCGAGAACTCGTTGGAATTCTCCCGTTTGTCGAAGACTCTAACTTTCGTCAATCTTGTTTCTTTAGGATTTGTCTAAAGAAACATATATATACATGCCCTTCACTTCGTAGTTTAACACGCACTTTCTACTAGGTATTACGCGCTGATCTAAGGCTGATATATTAGGTGGCGTTAATTTTGATAATGTTTTTTTGCCCTCCTAAAACCATACTGCATAGCTTCTTTAATGGTAAAAGCGTAAAGATCTCCTTTTCTACTAATTTTAGTTCGATCATAAAGTTGGTCAAAAGGAAGGTGGTATATTTTTGTTTCAAAACCATCAACATCTCGATTAGTATTACATTTAATTCTTGGGTATTCACCTATTGCTTTGTTCTCAATAACTTCAATATTTAAATATTTCGCAAATTCTTTAGCAGTTTCAGATAACTTTGTATTTGTCACGTGTACTGGAATGACTGTTTCTTTATTGTTTTTATTAAATAATATATATTGAATTGTAGTACCATATAACTGAGCAATGTGTTTTTCTCTAATAACCTTGTCTTGGGACCAGTATTTGCATTGGATGATTTTTGTGACATTGTCTTTTGTAGCAATAATATCACGTCCTAAGTCATTTAAATTATTTTCTATTCCAAAATATACAACATTATAATTCTTTTTTTCATAGTAATAGCCAATGTACATTTCATAATCTCTACCAATCTGCCAGTTTGATTTATTCCCTTTAATATATCTGTCTAAAGCTAGTTGATTTCTTTGTTCATCTGTTAGTTGTTTGTACTCATCTTTTGATAAATAATGAAGAGTTCTATCATAATCTATTTTTATATCACTAATGTTTTTGTTGAATTCAGAATTATATTCTTTCAGTGTGTCAATATCATCAGTAAACATTTCAAGTTCAGGAAATATACTTAGTAAGTATGCATATTTATATTCCATCAATTTATATCTTGTAATATGATCTTTTGTTTTTTCTTTTAATTCTTTTATTTTGAATGTTTTTTCAATGTTTACTATTGAACTTGAACGGCTAAAATATTTTTCAGATAAAGCATATTGCAAAGTAAAATGATCCGCATATAAAGTCGAAAAGTAAGTTATATTTGATTGATTCAAATTATTTAATCTGCTATACAGTTCATCTTTTTTATTGATAATAAATTCTAATTCTGAAATTTTATTCTTAGAAGATTCGTTATTGGTTTTATAACCATAAATTTCACATTTTAATTCTTCAACTTCTTTATTTAATAATGAAATATGCTCTTTGTTGTTTTTATTTTCTTTAATCTCGTTTCTTAAATTTAGAATGAAAATAATCAACAATATGCTTAGACCTACAATTACTAATGTCATATTAATTTATTTTATACACCTAACTCGATTATCTATCCATATTTGGGTATGTAATCGTAATTTTTATGGTGTTTGTTCTTAGTTTTTCATACTTGTTATGATTAGTTTACCTCCGCTAAGCGTAGCGTCCTCGCTACGCTTGGTCTACCAAGGCCTCCGGCCGTATTAGCAGCGACTGAAACCCTCTAAGCCTAAGCCCTAACCGTATTTAAAAGCGGCATTAGCCCCCTGCTCACCGTAGTCTAAATCAGCGCACGGTGCTAGGCGAAGTCTGCGACT
>CAXYUU010000200.1:0-6538 GCA_964292015.1 uncultured Acetobacteroides sp. | reverse complement strand
ACTCTTGGTCTTTGGTGTGAAAGGTTAAGCTGACTTTTTTTGTCTTCTTGGCTTTCTACGTAACCTTCTACAACATCGCCAATGGTAAGCTCTGGATTGTAGCGGAATTCGTTAAGTGATACAACACCGTCTGACTTGTAGCCAATGTTTACCACTACTTCGCGCTTGTTCATCGCGATTACAGTACCGTCAATAACTTCGTTAACAGCAATGTTAGAAAGCGTTGCATCGTACTTAGTAGAGATGTTTTCCTTAGAATCATCGTACAGACCTTCTTCAGATTCGAAGGTATCCCAATCGAATTGATCTACTGGAATAGATGCGTTTTTTGTTGCAAATTGCTTTGCAGTACCTTCTTCGTGAAGGATTTCTTCATTGTTTGCCATTTAATTAAATTTTAAGCAATTAATGGGTTGGACATTATATTAGAAAAAACTGTCAGGCGGCAAAGTTACTCTTTCTTTTCATACAAAGAATAGCCTATCCCATTTTTTTATCCATTTATAACACGCCCCATAAACAGCAAAAAAGGCCATTGATATCAGCACGTTACAACAGGCTAGCCGCCGAATAAAAAACTGGCAAAACCCTACCTACAGGTGGTGGTGCAACCTAAAATCGCTCCCCCATCCGAGCCCCCTTACTAGCAGGCAGAGGCTATTTTTCAAACAAATAAAATGGGTTCCTATTTTTAGAGCGTGCTTTTTTATAATTTTGGAATCTTATAGAACATAATCTAGCGATTTATAAGCGTCGCCCGTCTGTAGTTGAAAAGATGAGGGTTGCATAACGACAAGTTTACCATGTCGGTGTAGCTTCGCCCTAAAATGTTCTCCATATCAACGAAATGAAATTTTTACACGAATGAAGATAGCAGTTGTTGGAACTGGATATGTTGGTCTGGTAAGCGGAACTTGCTTTGCCGAAACTGGAACCATAGTTACCTGCGTTGACGTAAACGCGGCAAAAATCTCCCAGCTTAATCAGGGAATCATCCCCATTTACGAGCCTGGGCTCGAAGATATGGTTAAGCGAAACGTGGAAAAACAGCGGTTATCCTTTACCACGAGCATTAAGGATGCCATGGTTGGTGCCGAAGCAATCTTTATAGCCGTAGGCACACCACCCGACGAGGATGGTAGCGCCGACCTAAAGCACGTGCTGGCTGTTGCCAAAGAAATTGGGGAGAACCTCCAAACGTACACCGTGGTTATTAATAAGAGTACCGTTCCGGTAGGAACCGCTCAAAAGGTAAAGAACGCGGTGGCGCTAGAGCTGCAAAAGCGTGGCGTAACCATCCCATTCGACGTGGCCTCGAACCCCGAGTTTCTGAAGGAGGGCAACGCCATCGACGACTTCTTAAAGCCCGACCGCATTGTGATTGGCACCGAAACCGAGGAGGCTCAAAAGATGATGACCAAGCTCTACAAGCCATTTCTGCTAAACGGCCATCCAATAATTTTTATGGATTTGCTATCGGCAGAGCTTACCAAGTATGCCGCCAACGCCATGCTGGCCACCAAAATCAGCTTTATGAACGACATTGCCAACCTCTGCGAGATTGTGGGTGCCGACGTAAACCTGGTACGCAAGGGCATTGGATCGGACTCGCGTATCGGCAATAAGTTTATCTACGCTGGTGCAGGATACGGCGGCAGCTGCTTCCCCAAAGATGTTAAGGCGCTGATAAAAACGGCCAAAGACCACCACCACTCGCTCGAGATACTTAAATCGGTTGAAAATGTGAACGAAAGGCAGAAGCTCGTTGTTTACAACAAGGTCAAAGATTTTTTCAACGGAAATCTAAAGGGAAAGAAGATTGCCATGTGGGGATTGTCGTTTAAGCCTAACACCGACGATATGCGCGAGGCCCCCTCGCTCGTAATCATCGAGAACCTGCTTAAAGATGGCGCAACCGTTTCGGCCTACGACCCGGTAGCGATGCCGGAGGCTAAGCATACGCTTGGCGATACCATCCACTTTGCAAATTCGCCCTACGAGGCCACAAAAGGTGCTGATGCGCTCGTGCTAATAACCGAATGGTCGGAGTTTAGAATCATCGACTTCGATCAGCTAGAAAAGACGATGAACCAGAAGGCAATCTTTGACGGTCGCAACATTTACGATCCCGAAGAGATGATCGAAAGGGGTTACGTGTACTACAGCATTGGACGAAAGCCAATCAAATAAGCTAACAACATAAGCCATGAGTAGAAAAAGGGTTTTGGTAACAGGAGGAGCAGGCTTTTTAGGCTCGCATCTTTGCGAGCGCCTGCTTAACGAAGGTAACGATGTGATCTGCCTCGACAACTTCTTTACAGGAGCGAAGGATAACGTAGTCCACCTCCTGACAAATCCCTTCTTCGAGCTCGTTCGCCACGATGTCATCTCGCCGTTCTACGCCGAGGTCGACGAGATATACAACCTTGCCTGCCCTGCATCGCCCATTCACTACCAGTACAACCCCATTAAAACGGTAAAAACCTCGGTAATGGGAGCCATCAACATGCTTGGACTGGCAAAAAGGGTGAAGGCAAAAATACTACAGGCCTCAACCAGCGAGGTGTATGGCGATCCGCTCATCCATCCGCAACCCGAGGACTACTGGGGCAACGTCAACCCCATTGGGCTACGCTCGTGCTACGACGAGGGCAAGCGCTGCGCCGAGACCCTGTTTATGAACTACTACTACCAGAATAACGTCCGCATCAAAATCATTCGAATATTCAACACCTACGGACCGCGAATGAACGAGGGCGACGGACGGGTTGTCTCCAACTTTATCACCCAAGCCTTACGGAACGAACCCATCACCATTTATGGCGATGGGCAGCAAACCCGCAGCTTTCAGTATGTCGACGATTTGGTGGAGGGGATGATTCGAATGATGGCAACCGACGATAGCGTGATTGGCCCGGTAAACCTGGGCAATCCGAACGAGTTTACCATTCTGAAGCTGGCCGAAAGGGTTATCGAGCTAACCGGATCTAAATCGAAAATTGTTTTTGAACCGCTACCTGCCGACGATCCCATTCAGCGCCAGCCCGTAATTAAGCTGGCAGATGAGCTGCTCAACGGATGGGCACCCAAAATACAGCTCGAAGAGGGGTTGACCAACACCATCGCCTACTTTAAAAAAACGCTATAGCCTACTAGTATTCTTGCACGGCTTGCTTTTAATCAACATTTTTGTACTCGAAAAACACACTTTATGAATAGAGATACCTATATAGTTATAGGAAGTAACGGACAGCTGGGTAGCGAGATTAAAGCCCTTTCGGAGGGTCTACCCATCGATTTCAAATTTTACGACTTTCCCGAAATCGACATCACCAATAGGGCGATGCTGCTGGAGATCATAAAGAATGATGCCCCAAAAGTTATCGTCAACTGCGCGGCTTATACCGCGGTAGATAAGGCCGAGACCGAAAAGGATGCCGCATTTACGGTAAACGCGACAGGGGTAAAAAACCTTGCCGAGGTGGCCGAAGCAGTAGGCGCCTGGCTCATCCACGTATCTACCGACTACGTATTCGATGGCACCTCGCACCTCCCCTACGTCGAAACCGATAGCACCAACCCGCAGTCGGTTTACGGTGAGACCAAGCTGCAGGGCGAAAAGAATGCCACATCGTACAGTAAGGGTATTGTCATTCGTACCGCCTGGCTCTACTCCACCTTTGGCAACAACTTCGTAAAAACGATGCTTCGCCTGGGTAACGAGCGCGAAAGCCTCAACGTGGTGTTCGACCAAATTGGAACGCCAACCTACGCCCACGACCTAGCCGCAGCCATCCTGGCCGTTGCCGACAGGGCAAACGCCACCAACGATACAGCTCTTGCGGGCATCTACCACTACAGCAACGAAGGGGTTTGCAGCTGGTACGACTTTACCCACGAGATATTCGACCTCGAAAAGATCAGCTGCAAGCTGTCGCCCATCGAGTCGAAGAGCTACCCCACACCGGCCAAGCGCCCACACTTTAGCGTACTAAACAAGCAAAAAATAAAGGCTACATTCGGAATCGAAGTTCCCTACTGGAAAGACAGCCTCGTAGAGTGTTTGAATAAGTTAAACAAGTAGATTATGAGCAATACTATCGACCCACAGATTGCCGAAAAGGCATCGATTTGGATAAATGGCAGCTACGACGAGGCTACCAAAAGGGAGGTTAAACGCCTGATGAAGGAAGATCCACAGGAGTTAAAGGAGTCGTTTTACCAGAACTTAGAGTTTGGTACAGGCGGACTTCGGGGCATTATGGGCGTTGGAACCAACCGCATGAACATATACACGGTGGGTATGGCCACCCAAGGCCTAGCCAACTACGTCAAAAAGGAGTTTGCCAACGAGCCTAACCTCAAGGTGGCCATTGCGCACGATAGCCGCAACAACAGCCGCCTGTTTGCCGAAACTACTGCCAAGATATTTGCCGCCAACGGCTTTACCGCCTACCTTTTCGAGAGCCTTCGTCCAACCCCGGAGCTAAGCTTTGCCATCCGCGAGCTGGGCTGCAAGGCCGGTGTGGTGGTTACCGCATCGCACAACCCTAAGGAGTACAACGGCTACAAGGTGTACTGGAGCGATGGCGCACAGATCATCGCCCCACACGACAAGAACATCATTGCTGAGGTAAACTACATCAGCAGCGTCGACGCGGTGAAGTTTACCGGTGGCGAAGGGAAAATTGAGCTTATTGGCGAGGAGATCGACAACATCTACATCGAAAAGCTGGCTACCCTTTCGCTATCGCCCGACATCATTGCCAAGCATGCCGACCTGAAAATCGTTTACACCCCCATACACGGAACAGGCGTTATGCTGGTTCCCCGCACGCTAGCCCGCTTTGGGTTTAAGAATATCATCCACATTCCCGAACAGGATATTGTAGATGGTAACTTCCCAACGGTAAAATCGCCCAACCCCGAGGAGAACAGCACCCTAGAGATGGCCATTGCCAAGGCGGTAGCCGAGGATGCCGACATCGTGCTGGCCACCGACCCCGATGCCGACCGCGTGGGCGTTGCCGTAAAAACCGCCGAAGGTACCTTCGAACTGCTGAACGGAAACCAAACCGCCTCGCTCCTATTCTACTACATGATGACCAAGTGGAAGGAAAACGGGCTGCTCAAGGGCAAGGAGTACATCGTAAAAACCATTGTTACCACCGACCTGCTGGCCGTAATGGCTAAGAGCTACGGCGTGGAAGTGTTTAACGTGCTTACCGGGTTCAAGTTTATTGCCGACATTATTGGCAAAAACGAGGGCACCAAGCGCTTTATCGTGGGTGGCGAGGAGAGCTACGGCTACCTAGCGGGCGAGTTTGTTCGCGATAAGGATGCCGTTATTGCCTGCGCGCTAATTGCCGAAATGGCAGCTTGGACAAAGGATCAGGGCAAAACGCTCGACGTGCTGCTTAAGGATATCTACCTGCAGTTTGGCTTCTACAAAGAAAGCCTTATCTCGGTAACCAAAAAGGGTATCAGCGGACAGAAGGAGATCAAACAAATGATGGCCGACTTCCGGATCACCCCACCCGAAACCATTGCCGGATCGATAGTGACGCTGGTACACGACTACAAGTCGTCCGTAACGCTACATACGGCAACTGGTGCCCACAGTACCATCCACCTACCCAAGTCGGATGTGCTGCAGTTTGTAACCAAAGATGGCACCATCGTTTCGGTTCGCCCATCGGGCACCGAGCCGAAGATTAAGTTCTACTTTGGCGTAAAGGCCAACCTAACCTCGGCCGCCAGCTACGATAAGGTAAACGCCAAGCTCGATGCTAAGGTGCAGCAAATTATTGCCGACCTAAAGCTGAAGTAAAGGAGCCTATCTCATATAAAAAAGCCCCACTGCACTACGCGGTGGGGCTTTGTTTATATACAGATAACGTTCTAATAGTAAACACATAACCATCCCAAACTACGCCGACACCTCCTAAAAAAGGAGGATAACTCGATTTGTGTAAGGTTAGAGATAAGTGGTGGATTACAAATACTATCGCATTCTCATTGTTTAGGTGGATTAGGTGGTAAGCGTTTCATCTTTAAAACCACAAAGGGCCCAAAGTAGACACAAAGGCTCACGAAGCCAATTGCATGAACCGTTGTGAAACGTGGAGAAATCCGTCGAGAGTCTTTGTGGTTAAACCTCTTTTTTGGAAAAAGTCCGTACTATTTTGAAAGCTGAAATACGACAATGAATACGGCAAATTACGTCAAGCACAAAGCACAACATCGACCAACGCCTACCACGAACGGAGAATATTTTACAGCTATCGATGCCAGCTAAGTTTACCAGCACATCCCTTGTCGATGGAAGTTCGACCCCGAAGGGGTCGAAGAGCGGGCTGACGGCCGAAGGATAAGCCATCTACCGCTTTGCAATGGACTGTATGGCCAGCCAAACTACCATAATTGTACAAAAGACAGCAGTCCAACACCCCAGTCAAGCCATTTTCAGCTGTAAATGAATTTCCGCTGGCAGCGGAATGTCATTTACAGTTGAAAATGTACTTCCGCCAACTGCGGA
>CAXYUU010000199.1:0-6543 GCA_964292015.1 uncultured Acetobacteroides sp. | reverse complement strand
CAATTTTTGTGCTCGTTGAGGAGGGAGAAGTAGCCGTAACACGCATCCAGATCAGGGGAGCCGTTTAGGAGTCCAACGTGAAAATTATCCTTTGTGTTGCTTAGCGTGTAGGCTTTGTTTGCTATCAAGTTCTTGGCATTAAGGCGCAAATACTTCCAGCTCGAATAGGGGAACGTGGATCCTACCGAGGTGTAGCCCGCTGCGCTGTTCAGCGTGGGAAGCAGATTTGTAACATCGGCACCCTTTTCATCGGTGAGAACGAACGAAGACTCTGCCCCATCTCGAACCAGTAAGTTTAGGTAGAAGTCGTACGGTGCCGCCTTTGTACGGTTAAAGGCCACCCGGGTAGAACCCGTACAGGTGCTTATTGTTGGAATTAGTGCTCCGGCAAATTGGGTTTGTTTATTAACACCTTTACCATCACCAAAACCCGAAAGGTGGTACACGTAAATTGGCTTATCCGCTTTGATTGTAGTAATGGGATCTGTCGACGGTATTTGAATGGCGCTAAATCCTCCGGCATTGAGTACGGGTAGTCGCGTCACACCGTTTACCGAAATTGTTGTCGAGTTTTGGGTGGCAATAACATAGGCATACTCCTCGTCGTTTTTTAGCTGCCCACTAACTACCGCGTAGTCTTTGCCAATAAGCTTAGTAGGAACCAGCTGGTCGCCTGCAAAATCGACATTCTTACTAGGGGCTTCCACCATGTCGTCGCGCGTAATTATGGCAATGTCGCCCCCTTCTACTACCTCGACCTTTGAGCCTATAAGCCTATTTTCTTTACGGTCGTTGGTCTTATATATACTGTGGTTGCTAGGATCAGGATCATACGGAGCAAAAATAGTCGTTTCGCCTTTGCCTAACCACATGTCGAAAGGGACGTTTTTCGGTAACACTCCAATCGGAAAGACAAACACGTCACTTGTAGGGGTAATACGTATATGGGTATTATCCTCTGTAGCCACGATATCGAACGAGCTGTAGGGCCGGTACATATGGGGGTATCGATTTAAGGCTGTGTTGTACGAGTTTTGGAATGGAATAAAGAACTCCTTGCCAAGCGCGTTACGCCCTTTTAGGGTTAGCAGGTCCATGTTGGCAAGGGCGCTTATCTCGTAGTAAACTGTAATAGGTGCAGTAGCGGTAATATGTACCCCCTTGTTATTGCGGTTAGCAAACGGTTTGGCTGCTTTAAGATTGGATGTAGTCCACTTAAGCCGATTTTCCATCGAAGCGGCATCCGAAACACCCGGATCGGCTCCCCAGGGGTCGCCAAGAAACTTTAGGTTGTTTAAGTCTAACGTAACCGTTTTAAACGCGGGTACAGCTATAATGTAATTTTTTCCACCATTAAATGCAGGATTTGCCGGCATGGCAACGGTTACCGTGCTTGCAATAGCACCGGCCGTTATACGGAAAAATACGGGCGAACCATTATTTTGGGGGTTGGTGTCATCACCTCCAACATGGTAACGGTTAATTTCTGGAACCGAGAACCAGAAATCCGTATCTGTTTGTGCAAAACCAATAGTACCCAACAGAGATAGCACCAGTAGTAGAACTGCTCGTCTAATACAACTACTCCCTTTCGACATTCCCATAGCCAACATTCTTATATGTATATGTTTCAGCATGAGGGTTTAAAAACTCAGCCACCCTTGCCTCTTATTACAAGTTAAAGATATAGAAACAATTTATAAAAAAAACTACGCTGTTAACCAAAAAAGATGGCTACCAGTGGGGCTATGGCAGGTGTTGGGCATTTCGCCAAGGTCTATTTTTACTACGGGCATTTGGTATTTGTTTACTTAACAGCTATTTCGGAATGCCGATCGGTACTTATAGGCTCGGGTAGCTTACTACGGCAGGCCTAATTGCTCATGTTGTTAAAGTAAACGATTGTACTTGTGGGGTAGCCCTGCTCTACTATAATGGGCATTGCCTCCTACCACTCCTGCTCAATGCGGTTGCTTTGGGAGGCTTTTTAATTGGCATAAGCTTCATAGGAAGCCGAATGGTGGTAGGTATTCCGCTTGCTTTCCCCGTAATATTAGGACACATCCATCATCTTTAGGTAGGTTTTCCCATCTTCATTCCCTCATTTTCGTCGAATGGTGAATTTTTCCCTCCTATTTTGAACATTTTTTGCCGCCTGCAAGTTTGGTATTTACAGCTAAAATAGTAGCGCTGGGTATACCTGTACCAAGAGTCGCTACTCTGCTCCAGTGAGGTGTTGTGATGCACGATAGCCGTATCACAACGCTGAATGAAAAACGGTACTGGCAGTAGAGCAGGCTAAACGTTTGGGATAGGCGTAACCAGCATACAAGAAGTAAAGAATAGTAAAAAACACAGCTTGCTATGGCGCTAATTAATCTTTTAAAAGGAAAAGCTACGAATGAAGCAGCTTCTAAGCAGAGGGTAAACCTGGATGTACATGCGTACCATCTACCACCACAAGGAATTAATCTGGTAAAAAGAGGCGATTTGTTGAAGAGGTTTAAGACCTACATTAACGACCAGAAGGAGCACTTTCTGGGCTATCAGGCCAATCAGGACATTGAGTTTCAAAGCGAGACGGCCGAGTTCCTCAACTACCATGTCAACAACATTGGCGATCCATTTACCAGCGGCAACTTTACGGTTAACAGCAAGGTGATGGAAAGGGCGGTTTTAGACTACTATGCCCAACTTTGGCATGCCAAGCCGCGCAACGATGTCGATCCGCAGGATCCGGAGAGCTACTGGGGGTATGTCTTATCCATGGGCAGCTCCGAAGGCAACATATACGGGCTGTGGAATGCACGAGACTACCTTGCCGGTAGGCAGCTTAAGGTCGACTCCGACCCTGGCCAGCTTGGCCGATCCTGCTATCTTCAGCCAAACGAAATCGCCTCGGATACCGGTTCGAACGCCTACACACCGGTTGCCTTTTTCTCCGAAGATGCGCACTACTCCATTACCAAATTTATGCGCGTGCTGGGCATTACCACCTTTAGCGAAATGGGGCAAAAGCGGTATCCCGGTCAAAATCCGTTGGTAAAAGACGGGGATTGGTCTAAAACAAAGGAGGTTCCCTCGAAAGGTGGGAGCGGAGGTCCCGGGTCTGTTGATGTGGAGAAGCTCGCCACGCTAGTGCGTTTCTTTGCCGCCAAAGGGTACCCCATTATGGTTATCTGCAACTACGGCTCCACGTTTAAAGGTGCGTACGATGATGTTGAGGGGGTTCAGAATAAGCTGATGCCGATCTTCGAGGAGTTTGATTTGGTGAACCGAAAGGTGATTTACGAAGATAGTAACGGGAACCAGCACGAGGATATTCGCAACGGCTACTGGATTCATGTAGATGGTGCCCTTGGAACGTCGTACATGCCGTTTGTCGAGATGGCCTACGATCTGAAAAAGATATCGAAGCGGGGACCTAACTTCGACTTTCGCCTCCCTGGGGTAAGCTCCATGGTAATGAGCGGGCATAAGTGGCCGGGGGCGCCTTGGCCTTGCGGTATCTTTATGACCAAGTGTAAGTACCAGCTGTTTCCACCCGACGATCCTGCGTATATTGGTTCGCCCGACACCACCTTTTCGGGGTCGCGTAACGGCTTTTCGGCCGTAATCATGTGGGATTACCTTGCCCGAAATAGCTACGACGATCAGATTAAGCGGGTCTTGAAGTGTGAGCGTATTGTGAAGTATGCCGAAAATAAGCTGTACGTATTGCAGAAGAATTACTATCCCGATCTTGATTTATACATCGCACGAACCCCTCTTGCCCTTACGGTTCGCTTCCGTAAGCCTAACGAAGCCATCGTTTTCAAGTACTCGCTCTCGTGCGAAACCCTCATGGTTGGTGGCGAGGAGCGCGAGTACGCCCACATTTACGGCATGAGCCTGGTTACCGATGCGCTTATCGATGATTTTATTAAAGATCTTCAGGATAAAAATGCGTTTGCGCAATCGGGAACCGATAGGGCAGCGGCAGGTGTTCAGTTCAACCACTCCAGCGGATGGAAGTAAACGTTTGCTGTTCCCCTTTTGCCTAGCAATCGGCAACCGGTGCTGAACTAGGACGTATCCTAAATAATTTTCTAAAAAGAATTGGCCGAGACATTGTCTCGGCCAATTCTTTTTAGGAGGCTACTGCCGATACAACGCAGGCAGAGCGAACTTCGGGGCAATAAGCTGCCTGTTAATTACTTGCTATCCGAATGTGTTTCGGCCATTGCCGAACAGCATCGCCCCTTTTGTCCGTAAGTGCCGCATTACGAATACGCACGACCGCGCATCATAGTATTGGCACCAGCAAAAGCTCCAGCTTGTACATCGTACCGTGCTCTACGGTAATGGTGGTGGTTACCGTTTGGTATCCCTGCTTGGTAACTACCACATCGTACGTCCCTTCGGGTAGCGATCGGATGTTAAAGATGCCCTTGCTGCCCGATAGCTTTTCCACCGGTTTTCTTTTGGTCTCTTTTTTCGGCTTACTCTTGGGTAGCGAGTGTGGGGTAAGGGTTACCTTTACGCCCCCAACGCCTTCGAGCGTAAGGCTATCGAGCAGGTAGGCACGAAGCGCGAGGTGGCGGAGGCCGGGAACCAACACCTTGCGAGCCGAACGGTACTGGGCGTATACGTCGCAATGCCTGTCCTTAACGAGGTTGATCCCGATATCGACCAGCTCCAGGATATCGATATTTTCCTTGAAGAGCGATTTCAAATTTTGGGTAATGCCCTTGCGCTGGGCGATACTCTGCTGCGGGGTTGGAGCCAAGGCGACAAGCTGGTCGATATGCTGCGCATGCTGGTCTACCACTTCGGAGGTGATACCGAAAGGGGTTAAGGTAGGCACCATGCCGGCCACCTCGCTATTCACCATGCGGGCAACCTCTAGAAACTTGGTGTCGGAGTAGAGCGTTAAATTTCGTTTAGAGTGGTAGATGCGCTTCTTCAGCTCGGTGTCGGCAATCATACGGGCGTAGAGCATGGCCATCAGGCAGATGGATGCGGTCGATTCGCAGAGCTGCTGCCTAGCCAAGGCCTTTTTCTTGCCTACACCCTTACGTATGGTATAGCATTGTTGGTTTAGCTCCGATATGGTACGGGTGTTGGCCAAAAAGCGGTCGTGCAGCTGGCAGAAGTGGGGGCTGGAGCAAAATATATCGGGATGGCAATCCACAACGCGTTTTACTAGGAGGAACATTTTTAACCGGGCATATTCAATCGATGTCATAAGCCTAATTGTGCTTTAGGGTCACTTGCTGTTGATGGTATCGAAACCTTTTCCAGCCTCAATTTACAAAATGTATTTTAAAGTTGGTGGATTACTGTTTGAAAAAACGTTCTAACAGGTTAACCATGAGCTGTTGATTGGTGCCATTTCGGGCTGCCGTACCGTAAGGTTACGGCGAGGCTTGCTAGCCTGTCCTATTTGTAGGCGATGGCCCATATTCTGCCATAAACGAGCGGGTGTGCAGTCGCCACCATCGTTGGGCGATGCACCTTTTTTATTCGTTAGCTGGGGGGCAATGTCATTAAGTTAAGGAAAAAACTTTCCTCGAAGTGTCATCCCGTGCTTGTCACGGAACCGAGCAACGCGAGTTCAGCGTAGCTAATCTAATGAATTGCCCGAAGGGCCTTTTTTAGAATCTATTGGATTCATATTTAGATTGACTACGTCGAACTAAAGTTTCCGGGACAAGCCCGGAACCGAGCAACGCGAGCTCGACGAAGTCAATGACAGCGCTGATAGAGCTTCGTGCTTAACTTAATGACATTGGCCCGTAGGGCGGGGTGGTTTTGAATGATAAAAATCAGTATATTCAAATCTTAACCGCGAAATCCATTTAGTAGATGGCCATTAGGTTTACCAATTTATATTTTAGAATGGGGAGTATGCCCGGGTGCTGGGCATACCGCTAACCGGTTCGCCCTTAAATTTTTCCTGCGGTATGCTATACCTTCGCACTACGGCCAAATGGGCGTGCCATGCTAACCCAATATGAATGGAGATGCGCTAGGCTAATGTTGAGGCTAAGGAAATTCAAGCTTACCCGAACTCCCGATGTATTACAATGAGGTATTGTTTAAGCTCCGATGAGAATACAACAATTTACATGGGGTTTGAAGGAGAATAGATGGAGACTTTACTGAATTACCGGAACAAAAGAGAGAATGCGTTAAAGGCTGGAGGAATGAAGGTGGAGTATAACAGAAATTAGGCTAGCTCTTTTGGAATATATACGAGCTATAGGATCGGTTAGTGCCCCTCCTGCCGATATGCGATGATGTATTAGGATGCGAATGTAGACTCTGGAGTAGATTAGATGGAGTATAGGTTAAAAGAGAGGAGGTCTTTTACTAGTTTGGATGAGTCCGATTGTAACGCACTAGACTCCTGAGCAAGAAAGAATGAGTATTGTATTGGGCTGGTGCTCTCTTTACCAAATTAGCCTAGGCCTACAGTAAAATAGGTAGGCTTGACATTAAATTAGACGAGCATTACACCAGAGTATGGTGCTTCTTCATCAAATCAGCTGGGCACTTCAC
>CAXYUU010000198.1:0-6550 GCA_964292015.1 uncultured Acetobacteroides sp. | reverse complement strand
TGGAAATTACAGATGCCGAAGAATTTGATTTATTTGCTAAATTCATTTCATAAAAAAAGGGCGGTTGTTAACCGCTCTTTTTAATTCAATTCATCTATTTACACAAGTTTTTTTGCCACCTCAAGAGCCGCGTCGTAGTTCGGCTCTGTTGTAACTTCAGGTACATACTCTACATACTTAATAATGTTGTTGTTGTCAATAACAACAACTCCTCTAGCAAGTAAGCGAAGTTCTTCGATTAAGAAACCATACTTTGTTCCAAATTCAACATCTTTATGATCCGAAATGGTCACAGCCTTATCAATTCCTTCAGCACCACAAAAGCGCTTTTGTGCAAAAGGTAGGTCGTTAGAAATATTAAGAATAACTATATCCTTACTTAAGTCAGCAGCAGCCTTATTGAAGGTTCGAATTTGAGTTGCACACACTCCTGTATCAACAGAAGGAAAAACTGAAATAATTTTTACCTTTCCATCAAAATCTTTCAAACAAACAGGTTTAAGATCTGCACCAACAGAAGTAAATTCGGGAGCAATCTGTCCTACAGCAACTTCATCACCAACTAGAGTTATGAAGTTACCAGCAAATTTCACTTTGGACATGTTCTTGATCATCATAAATATATTTTTGATAAATTTAAAACTTAAACCGCTACATTATTCTTTTGTTCAATTGATTTTGTTGAATCCCCCTTTTTTGAAGCTACTTTTTTCACTACAACATCGTTTTTTTCCTTGTTAAGATTAACAGACAGGGTATCACCAGCCTTCAAATCAGAACGTATGATAACTTCTGCCATTGGATCTTCTAGATATTTTTGAATTGCTCTTTTTAATGGTCTAGCACCAAACTGAACATCAAACCCCTTTTCTGCAATAAAATCTTTAGCGGCTGGCGAAATATGAATTTTATAACCGAGTTGAAATAAGCGAGAGTATAAACCCTTAAGTTCAATATCAATAATCTTAAATATATCCTTTTTAGAAAGTGCATTAAATAAGATAATATCATCAATTCTATTCAAAAACTCCGGAGCAAAAGCTTTTTTAAGTGCCTTTTGAATAATTCCTTTTGAGGTATCATTAAACTGGTCGGAAACTGAACTTGTTGCAAAACCAACACCTTGTCCATAATCTTTTAGTTCACGACTGCCTATATTAGAAGTCATTATGATGATCGTATTCTTAAAATCAATTTTACGCCCAAGCGAATCGGTTAGCAATCCCTCATCAAGCACCTGTAAAAGTAAGTGGAATACATCGGGGTGAGCCTTTTCAATTTCATCGAGTAAGACTACAGAATATGGTTTGCGACGGACTTTTTCGGTAAGCTGTCCCCCTTCTTCATAACCAATATATCCAGGAGGAGCTCCAACCAAACGGCTAACAGAAAACTTCTCCATATACTCGCTCATATCTACACGAATTAAGTTATCGGTAGTGTCGAACAGATACTTGGCCAAAACCTTGGCAAGTTGAGTTTTCCCAACTCCAGTAGGCCCTAAAAATACAAATGTTCCGATTGGCTTGTTTGGATCTTTAAGACCAGCCCTATTCCTTTGTATTGATTTTACAATCTTACCAATAGCTTCATCCTGTCCAACGACGCTTCCTCTGAGTTCATCTGCCATCTTAAGAAGGCGAGAGCCTTCACCCTGAGCAATACGCTGTACAGGGACACCAGTCATAAGTGCTACAACTTCAGCAACTTTCTCTTCATCAACAATTTGTTTGTTATTTGATAAATCACGCTCCCATTGCTGTTGCTCCATTTCGAGCATTTCCATCAACTTTTTCTCCTTATCTCGAAAATTTGCCGCTATTTCGAATTGTAAATTTTTAACCGCAGAAAGTTTCTCTCCACGAGCATCTTCTATCTGCTTTTCTACAATCGAAATTTGTTCTGGAACCTTAATGTTAGAAATGTGAACCCGAGAACCAGCCTCATCTAAAGCATCAATAGCCTTGTCAGGAAGACACCTATCACTAACGTAACGCATGGTTAACTTAACGCAAGCATTAATTGCTTCAGGAGTGTAAATAACGTTGTGATAATCTTCATATTTAGCCTTAATCTTATTCAGAATTTCAACGGTTTCATCAGGAGATGTTGGTTCAATCATAACCTTTTGAAAACGACGCTCTAAAGCACCATCTTTTTCAATATACTCTCGGTATTCATCTAACGTTGTTGCACCAATGCACTGTATTTCACCTCGAGCAAGAGCAGGCTTAAGCATATTAGCAGCGTCCAAAGAACCAGTTGCACCACCACCGCCTACAATAGTATGAATTTCATCAATAAATAAGATAATATTGCTAACCTGAGACAACTCATTAAGAATAGCCTTCATGCGCTCCTCGAACTGTCCTCGATACTTCGTTCCAGCAACAATAGAGGCTAGATCAAGTGTAATAACTCGTTTACCAAAGAGTACTCGAGAAACCTGTCGCTTTACAATACGTAGAGCTAACCCTTCTGCTATAGCAGATTTGCCAACACCGGGTTCTCCTATAAGTATGGGGTTATTCTTTTTTCGTCGACTAAGTATTTGTGCAATTCTCTCAATCTCCTTTTCGCGACCAACGATAGGATCAAGCTTATTTTCTTCTGCAGCACGAGTCAAATCTATTCCAAAATTATCAAGAACAGGTGTATTCGAGTTCGATTTTTGACTTGGATTAGATTTATTCGAGAAAATATCCTTTTCATCGTCGTCATCATTAAAGTCACTTTGCGCTTTTATTGTTTTCGACTCTAACTGATGCTTCACCTTGACATAGTCAATATCTTGATCAAAAAGCGAAATGCTCCCATAATTGGAACCATCACGCAAAAGAGCAAGAAGTAGATGCCCTGTACCTATAACATCGTTTTTCAATGATTTAGCTTCTAGATGTACCAGTTTCAAAACACGTTCAGCCGATTTAAGTAGGTTGACATTTTCGAGATTATTTATTTGTAAAACCATATCGGTACGAACCTTTACTTCAATTGATTTTTTCAATATGTCAATATCAACATCCAGTTTATTAAGAATTTCGATAGCAACACCTGTTCCTTCACGAATTATACCTAGTAGAAAATGTTCAGCACCAACAGACTGATTACCAAGCCGAATAGCCTCTTCCTTACTATAGGAAATAACACTTTTAATTTTATCGCTGAATTTTGGATCCATACGTGAAATTTTTGGGTACTAAATTATCTATCAAATGCTTATTGAACAAGCACTCTTAAGGAAAATTCATTTGTAATGTAACTCTTTTTTTCTTACTTTCATATAAACGAATTAAATTAGTATTTGTTGAAAATCGTTCATAAAAATACGATGATTTTAACAGTTAATTAAGTACCTTAGCAAACTAAATTTGCCAATATTAGAGAGATAATATGAGTCAAGGAGAAAAGATCATTAAAATCAACATTGAAGAGGAGATGAAGACTGCATACATCGATTATTCAATGTCGGTTATTGTGGCTCGTGCACTCCCAGATGTTCGAGATGGAATGAAACCTGTTCACAGAAGGGTCCTTTATGGGATGAATGAGTTAGGAGTTTACTCCAACCGTCCATATAAAAAATCTGCAAGAATTGTAGGAGAAGTGCTCGGTAAATTTCACCCACACGGTGATACCTCTGTATACGATGCAATGGTTCGTATGGCTCAAGAATGGTCCATGCGCTATCCTCTAGTAGAGGGACAGGGTAACTTTGGTTCAGTAGATGGCGATAGCCCTGCTGCGATGCGTTATACAGAAGCGCGTTTGAAAAAATTAGCAGAAGAGATGTTGGCGGATCTCGAAAAGAATACTGTGGATTTTAAGCCAAACTTCGACGACACTCTTGAGGAGCCGACTGTTTTACCATCGAAAGCACCAATGCTCCTATTAAATGGTTCTTCGGGTATTGCGGTAGGTATGGCCACTAATATGGCGCCTCACAACCTTACAGAAATTGTCAATGCTATTTGTGCCTATATTGATGATAACGAGATTACCATAGAAGAATTAATGGTGCATGTTAAAGCACCAGATTTTCCAACAGGTGGTCTTATTTATGGATATCAAGGCGTTAGAGATGCATTCGAAACTGGAAGAGGGAGAATTGTAATTCGTTCTAAAACAGAAATAGAGATAACAGAAACTGGTCGCGAAAAAATTGTCATAACAGAAATTCCCTATATGGTGAATAAGGCTGAGATGATTAAAAAAATCGCAGACCTTATTAATGATAAGAAAATTGAAGGCATTTCGTACATAAACGATGAATCGGATCGTACTGGAATGCGCATTATAATTATTCTTAAGAAGGATGCCGTTGCAAATGTAGTACTTAATAACTTATTTAAGCATTCACAACTGCAATCATCTTTTTCTATTAACAATATTGCGTTAGTAGACGGCCGTCCTCGAATGCTTAACCTAAAGCAACTAATAAAATACTTCGTTCGTCACCGTCACGAAGTAATAATTCGTCGTACGCAATTCGAACTAGAACAAGCAGAAAAACGAGCTCATATTCTCGAGGGATTACTCAAAGCACTTGACCATCTCGATGAAGTAATAGCCATTATTCGTAATTCTAAAACGCCAGATGAAGCACAAAATTCGCTTGTTGATAAATTAGACTTGAGCGAAATTCAGGCTCGGGCTATAATTGATATGCGTCTTCGTAGCCTTACTGGACTAGAACGCGAAAAACTTCAAAGTGAGTACGACGAACTCATGAAACTAATAAACCATTTACGTTCAATACTTTCAGACACTACATTGCAAATGCAAGTTGTCAAAGATGAACTGATGGAGATAAAGGATAAATTTGGAGATGAACGTAGATCCGAAATCGTTCTTAACGCTGAAGAATTTAATCCTGAGGATTTTTATGCAGACGAAGATGTAGTCATCACCATTTCACATCTTGGATATGTAAAACGGACACCCTTAACAGAATATCGGACTCAATTTAGGGGAGGAGTAGGGTCAAAAGGCAGTACAACACGCGATGAAGACTTCATTGAGCATATCTATGTAACAAGTATGCATAACACCATGCTCTTCTTTACTGAAAATGGAAGGTGCTACTGGTTAAAAGTTTACGATATACCTGAAGGAACAAAAGCATCAAAAGGCAGAGCCATTCAAAACGTATTGAACATTGAGCCTGACGATAAAGTAAAGGCCTACATGAACGTCAAAAGGCTCAACGAAAAGGAATATGTAGAAAATAACTACATCGTTTTATGTACCAAAAAAGGTATTATAAAAAAAACAAAATTAGAGGCTTATTCTCGACCACGCACTAATGGCGTAAATGCAATTACCATAAAGGATGGTGATATGCTACTCGAAGCATCACTAACAAATGGGAGTAACGAAATTCTGATTGCATCACGCGAAGGTAAAGCAATCAGGTTTAATGAATCCAAAATTCGTGCTATTGGACGTACTGGAGCTGGAGTAAAAGCAATTAACATGTCGGAATCCGATGAGGTTATAGGCATGGTTTGTGTTGATAATATTGAGATTGAGAACATCCTAGTAGTATCTGAAAACGGATATGGAAAACGGTCACAACTCGACGAGTACCGCGTTACTAACCGTGGGGGTAAAGGTGTTCGAACCATGAATATTACAGAAAAAACAGGTATGCTTATTGCAATAAAGAACGTAAATGATCAAAACGATTTGATGATTATTAACAAATCTGGATTGACCATTCGTCTTGGAATTGCAGATATTCGCATCACAGGAAGGGCGACTCAAGGAGTAAAACTTATAAACTTAAGAAATAATGATTCTATCGCTTCTGTAGCCAGCGTTCCTAAGTCTGAAGATAAAGATGAAGAATTACTAGTAGACGTCGAAATCTCTAATAATATTGAAGTTAATGAGGACCCAAAATAATAAACACAATTTTAACACGTTATTACCCATGAAAAAGTTCACACTTGCAATAGCACTTGCATTTGCATTTAATCTGGGCTTTGCTCAAAAGGATTATAATCCTGAAGCAATTAAGGCAAAGGCCGAAAAAAGCAATTCTGAAATTGCTGACACAAAAGCAAGCGCAAACTATAAAACTTGGCTAAAAAGAGCTGACGTTTTTGCTGAAATCTCGGAAGCCCCTCTTGCGGGAGCTTATGCTGGAATGTCGGAAAAAGAAGTTGATCTTTTAGTAGGAAAAAGCACTACTACTTCCGATGTACAAGTTGGAGGTAAGCCCTATGTCAAAATGGAATTTTCTTATATAGACCTTTTCTTTGAAAATGGAAAACTTTTATTTTGGAATATTAAAAATTCCGGTATTGAAAAGCCTTTAGTTACAGGTTTAGAGTCTATTGACAAAGCGACTAGTCTAGATCCAAAAGCAAACAAAAAAGCAAAAGATCTTTATACTCTCTACAAAGGCCTGTTTCTAAAGAAAGGGAATAATGCTTACAATGCCGCAAACAAAGTAGAAGCAGCTGAAAACTACGGGTTTGCACTTTTATGTACAACTAATAAAGTAGTCAATACACCAGATACAATTGTAGCTTACTATGCAGCT
>CAXYUU010000197.1:0-6620 GCA_964292015.1 uncultured Acetobacteroides sp. | reverse complement strand
TAAGGGGTTTGATAAGCGGTGATGAGGGTGCCTTTGAAGCAATATTCAGGGCACACTACGCGGCGCTATGCACCTACGCAAACTCGCTTTTGAAGGATGCCGCAGAGGCCGAGGAGATGGTTCAGGGTACGTTTCTGACTCTGTGGGAGGCTCGTGAGGGGGTAAACATCCACACCTCGCTGAAATCGTACCTGTACCGAGCGGTGCACAACGCCTGCCTGAACCGCATGAAGCACTACAAGGTGCGCCTGGCGCACAGCACCGAGTACAAGAATACGAACAGCGAAGCGGTAGACACCACCCTAGAGCAGGTGCAGGGCAGCGAGCTGGAGCGGCAGATTGCCTCGGCAATTGATCGCCTCCCCAAGCAGTGCCAAACCGTATTTAGGTTGAGCCGCCAGCAGGGCCTATCGTACGCCGAGATTGCCGAGCAGCTGGGGGTATCGGTGAAGGCGGTAGACAAGCAGATTGTGCGAGCGCTACGAATACTTCGCGAGGAGCTACACGCCTACCTTCCTGCAATCCTTCTGTTCATCCTGTTTAAACACTAAAAAGAATCCGAATTGGCAAACGACAGCAAACATATCGACTACCTGATAGCCCGCTACCTAAATGGCGAGGCATCGGACGATGAGCGGGCTACAGTTGAACGCTGGTGCAGCGAGTCGGGCCAAAACCAAAAATATGTCGACGAGCTACGCCTGATACTGGAGAAGGCATCGACGCTGGAGACGGACACGACATTTGACGTGGATGCCGCCTGGAGCCGCATGGCTCCGCAGTTAAGAAAGTCGAAGACGGTGACGTTTAAGCCAAATGGCTGGATGATGTGGGCATCGATTGCCGCATCGATAGCCCTGCTTATTGGTGTTTGGGTGGGCATTGCCCGCTACGAGCTGCTGGGCAAGGACGAGCAACGTACCGAGATAGCCTCAACCAGCATACCTAAGAGTGTAACCCTTCCCGACCAATCGAAAGTGGTGGTGGAGCGCAACAGCCGCATCACCTACGCCGAGGGGTTTGGCAAAACCAACCGCGAGGTAACGCTCGAAGGCAACGCCTCGTTTGAGGTGAAGCACCAAACCGGCCCTGCCTTTACCGTAAAAGCGAGCGGTACCTATATAAGGGATATCGGAACGGCATTTACGGTGAAAACCGACGGCGACACCTCGATAGTGGAGGTGTACGTAAAAACCGGATCGGTGGTATTCTACACCGCCGACAAAAAGGGTATCGTGCTACGCCAAGGCGATACGGGCATCTTCAACAAAATCACCAAGGAGTTTACCAAGGTTGAACCCGTCAAAAAGGAGACGCCGGCCACTGTGGTTAGGGCGTTCGACTTTAAGGAGACCACCCTCGACGAGGTGGCTCGCCAGCTGGGCAAGGCCTACAACGTGCAGATTAACCTGGCCAACCCCAAGCTGGCCAGCTGCACCATAACCGTGACCTTCGAAAACGAAAATATTGATACCATCATAGATATTGTAGCCGAAACGCTCAACCTCACCGTAGAGAGAAGCAGCAAGGGTTACCTACTAAAAGGAGAAGAATGCTCGAAACGATAAGGAAAAGAGTCCGCATAGGTATCCTGCCACTTACCACTATAATGCTACTTGCCCACAATCCGCTAAAGGCACAGGTCCAACAGGGGTCGGCTCTAGAGCGCATCGTAACCATCGACATAAAGGAGGCGCCGGCCAAGCTGCTGCTCGACAACATCGCCTTGCAGGCAAGCGTAGTGTTCTCGTACTCGCCCAAGGTGCTGGCCAACCGCCCCCCCCTATCGCTATCGGCCAACCAGCAGCCGATACGCCTGGTACTCACCACAGCATTTGGCGAAACGGTAAACTTTAAGCAGCGCGGAAAGTACATCATCCTTACCGATGGGAGAACCGAATACGGCAAGCCATTTGGCGACAAGCCCCAGATTATTGAGGGCTACATTACCGACCCGCGCACCGGACAGCGCGTAAGCAACGCCACCGTGTACGACCAAAAGCTGCTGCTGTCGGCGCTAACCGACCAGTACGGATACTTTAAGATGGAGGTTCCCTACGGCGAATCATCGTCGGGGCTGAAGGTGAAGAAGGCGGGATTTGTGGATACCACCATCGTTCCATCTAAAGATAAAAATAGCATGGTGCTGCTGGATCTACCCTCGGTAGCGTTGGCCCAGCTTAAGGATATATCGGCAAAGGGCGAAACATTTCTGACCACCACCTTCCCCAAATGGCTGCTGTCGAGGAGTCAAAAAACCAACAGCCTCAACGTGGGCGATACCATCTACCGAAACTGGCAGGTATCGTTTCTGCCCTACATCGGCACCAACCGCCAGCTGTCGGGGAATGTTGTCAATAAGTTTTCGTACAACATCATTGGCGGCTACTCGATGGGGGTTCGCGTGATGGAGATCAGCAGCCTGGTAAATATTGTGCGCGGCGATGCCCGCTACTTTATGGCCGGAGCGGCCAACTACGTGGGTGGCCACATGAAGGGGGTACAGCTGGCCAACGTGTTTAACCGCACACAATCAGTTGGCGGGGTACAGATGGCCGGGGTAACAAACATCGTGTTTGGCAACATCAACGGGGTGCAGCTGGCCGGAGTGGCCAACCTCACCCGATCGACGGTTAGGGGTGTACAGGCGGCTGGTGTGTACAACCATGCCGATACGGTAAAAGGATTTCAGCTAACGGGGGTGGCCGGATCCACCAAAATGCTCTCGGGCGTACAGGTTAGCGGCGTGGCCAGCTACGCCAAAGCGGCCAACACCCAGGCCCAGGTGGCTGGCGTTACCTGTCTTACCGGGGGAACCGTTACCGGGCTCCAGGTAGCCGGGGTGGCAAACATGGCCAAACGGGTTGCCGGAGTACAGCTCAGCGGCGTGTACAACCAGGCCGATACGGTATCGGGCATTCAGCTCAGCGGAGTCCTCAACCGGGCGAAGATCGTAAAGGGGCTGCAGCTTGGCCTGATAAACCTTGCCGATTCGAGCAACGGCATTTCCGTAGGCCTCTTCAGCTTTATTAAGAAGGGATACCACCGCTTCGAGCTATCGTCCGACGAGCTGTTCTACACCAACGTGGCCTTCCGCTCGGGCACCAAACGATTTCATAACATCCTCACGGCAGGTATCCGGCCTACGAGCTTTAGCCAACCGCTCTGGATGTACGGTTTAGGATTGGGCACCAGCTTGGGCCTTTCCCCAAAGCTGCAGCTCGACATCGACCTCTACTCCAACTCCGTAATTGTGGCCGACCGCGTTGCCGACAACAACAAGCTCTACCAGGTTTACATCGGGCTGGATAGGAATATCGGAAAGCGCTCGTCGATCGCCTTTGGCATTACCACCAACATCCTCAACTATGCCAATACCCCGCTGGGCGGTAGCCAAATGCTATCGGATGCCATCCCCTACACCCTGTGGAGTAAAAAGCAGGACAACGACCGCACCACCTGCGGATGGATTGGCGGAAAGGTAAGCTGGAGGTTTTAGGGGTTGAATTGATTGATCTTTATCATTCAAAACCACCCCGCCCTACGGGCAGCCCACCTTAGGAAGGAGGGGAATCGCGCTGAGGTAACTTTGTTTTTTTTCTCAAGGCTTGTGCTTCGAAAGGTTGTGCTAATGCTCCATTCATTCTTCTATTTTGGGAGTTACTGAGGTTGTCTCCGAGAGATGAGACGGCCTCTTCTGGTTTTCATTCCATTCGCACTCTTTTAAAATGCGGGACTGTCCTGGTTTCAACAAATTATATTCGGAGTGATTTCTCCCGCCATAAGCGGGAGGTCGGCGCAGCCGGGGGTGGTTTTAAATTGAAATATAGGCGAGTAGCTGGTTCTCTTAAGTTCCAACCACCCCGCCCTACGGGCACCTCCCGCCTAAAGCGGGAGCAATCGCGCTGAGGGAACTTCGGGGTTTTTCTCAAGGCTTGTGCTTCGAAAGGATTGTTCTTCGATTAGACTACCCCCACCAATCCGCAACATCCCTGCTCGGTGGCTACTGCCCGTGGCCGAAGGTCAAAACGGTAACCGTTGGGGTCTCTGCCGATCCGCGGAAGCCCATCTCCCCGAGAAAACACCCCTCCGACACCCTGCAAAAGGGCAAATCGAACCCGATTAAGCATGCTGTAGACCAGCGGAAGGGCAAAATAGCGAACGTTGGGGCTTCTGTCGGGTGCGTATTTTTCATTTCAAATGTAAACAGCAAAAATACGAGCGTATTTTTAGTGTCACTTTCTGTATAGACAAAATACAGGCGTATTTTTGGTGAACCACTTCGTATAAGTAAAAATACGAGCGTATTTTATCTGACTCATGCTGGATCTTAAAAATACGGGCGTATTTTCCCACTTCTCATTACATCAGCCAAAAATACGTGCGTATTTTTGGTAAACACAATGCATTTGTAAAATACGCAACTTGCAGAATGCCCAAATGGCTTTTGGATGGCCTTCCGCGGATTGACGGAAGCCTCCCCGAGGTTAAGATGGCCTTCCGCAGTGCGACAGAAGGCCCAAGCCGATTCGGTTTGAGGTGCTGCATCCCGCGGATTGCCCATCTGGACTGAATTTAGGGTTCCACCTAAAAGAAAAAAGCAAACCCGTTGCAGAGTACCCTGCACGATGAGGTACAAGGCGTTACCCGAGGCGCTACCGCAGCCGACAACCATCAAAAAGCACCATCAGAAAAAAATATTAGCGGCACAAGGGGGGGACACGCCTTGAGGGGTGTCATAGCATCGTACAGAAACTAACACCTATGACCAATTCAATTCGCCTAGCCGCATCAACAGGATACATGCTGACAACCATTAGCGCCAACGTGCTGGCGCTTGCCCTATCGGTAAGCACATCGCTAGTGCTGCACTTTGCGCGCAAGTACCTGTAACGGCGGGGAGGCCCTACGCCGCTATCCGACCACGATGCCCTGGGGGGCATCATCCAACAAAAAAAAGTTTGGACACAAGGGGGGAGGTTCCCCGCTGAGCTGTCGTAATGATATACCGAAAATAAAAACAACCAACTCATGAAACGTTCTATTCGTATGGCCCTAGTGGCCCTAGCCTACATGGCAGCAAGCAGCACCGATGTCCTTGCACAATCGACCACCAACAACCAACCAAAAGATACCAGCACCATCCACCGCGATTTCCAGATTTCGTTTGTGCCGATGCTTGGCACCAACGGAATGCAGTCGCCCTACACTGTAAACCGGGTTTCGTTCAACATCATTGCGGGTATCTCGAAAGAGGTTGGAGCGGCCGAGTATGGTGGTGTTGCCAACATCACCAAAGGAAACGTAACCGGATTTCAGTATGCCGGGGTGCTGAACACCTCGAAACGGGTAACCGGATGCCAGGTGGCTGGGGTTGCTAACCTAGGTACAGGAAATGTAAAGGGATTTCAGGCTGCAGGGGTGATTAACACCGCTAAAGAGGTAACCGGATTTCAGGCGGCAGGGGTTGCCAATATCGCCAACGGAAAAGTGGTAGGCTACCAAGCCGCAGGGGTGGTAAACATCGCCAAGAATGTTGATGGGGTTCAGCTTGCTGGCATTTACAACCAATCCGACAGCATGGTGAAAAGCCAATTTGCCGGTATCGCCAACCTTGCCAAAGACGTGCAGGGGGTACAGGTGGCCGGAATCTTCAACTCGGCCACCACCGTTAAGGGTGTCCAGATTTCGGGATTGGTAAACAGGGCGAAAAGCGCAGGCACCCAGATTGGCTTTATCAACATCGCCGACAGCTGCAGCGGGGCGCCAATAGGGATCATCAACATCATCAAAACGGGCTACCACCAAATCGAATTCTCGGGCGACGAACTCTTCTACACCAACCTGGCCTACCGCTCGGGGGTAAAGAGGCTCCACAGCATCGTATCGGTAGGTATCCGACCCGATTACCACCACGACATCATCTGGACCAACAGCTTTGGGTTGGGCACCAGCCAAAACCTATCGCCCAAAACCCTCCTCGATGCCGACATCTCGTACGGCCACGTGATTGTGAACGATAAATGCTCGATGAATAACCAGCTATTTAGGGCATTTGTAGGAATCGACAGGTGCCTTACCAAAAAGATGTCGATATCCGTTGGCGTAACCGCAAACGCGCTGGTGTACTCCACCTCCGATGCCCAAAATAGCTTTCTGATGAACCAGATTGTTCCCTACACCATCATCTCGGAAAAGATAAACGACCACAAAAGCCTCGCCGGATGGATTGGCGGGAAGGTGGCGTTACGATTTAACTAGATAGATATGAGAGGGGAGATATGAGACTTGAGATATTAGATGTGAGAAGCAATACTCAAGTCGTGATTCGTGCCTCACATATTCCAAATTCCAAATCGCATATCTCTCATCGCATATCTCATATACTTACCACAAAAGGCAGGGATTTCGCCTTTATAAATAAAAGGAGAAGACGTAAAGGAATCAGCCTGTCGTAGCACAAAGCGTATCCCCAGTTGGCGGGGGCTGGGGGTGGAAAACGGACGTTAAAGGGAAAAAATGTAAAACTTTTGAAGAGTTTTTTGACTAAATACCCAAGCCTGCGACTATCCGCTACCGAAAATCCACCCCCTAACCCCCGCCAGATACTATGATTAAAT
>CAXYUU010000196.1:0-6702 GCA_964292015.1 uncultured Acetobacteroides sp. | reverse complement strand
CCCTCGCCTATGGAAATGCAATGGGTGTTCCGGCTGGTAAAGTGCGCGAGGCCGTCGAAGCTCAGCGCCTCCTTAACCTTGAAATGAATAAGGATGTTGTAAAAAAGATGTCCGGTAAGCTGCAAGACAGTTTGAGCGATGCCACCGACTATAAGGAGGAGGCCGACAAACAGCTTAAAATACAGCAGCGTAAGGAAAATACGACATGGGGTAAAGGTATTAAGTTTGTGCTAAACAGCGTAGTTGGCATATCGGATAAGGAGATTAAAAAAAACGGGGAGGAAGCGCTGGTTAAATATCAGGGCAAACTTGCTGCCGCCAATACCGAGGCTGCTAAGCTTATCCTTCAGCTGCAGGCGCGTGGTAAAACCATGGCCGAAATTGCAGATGAGGCGGGCGTATCGTGGAAAACGCTCGATGGAATTGTTAAAAATTATATGGGAGGGGTAAGTAATACCTCTACCGATGTTGTTGTACCACCAACCCCTCCAAAAGAAACGAACAAATAGGATTACTCCCTCAATAACGACAAGGATTACCAATCGGCCTCTCTTAAGCTAAAGGAGGACTACTACAAAGGAGTAATTAAAACCGAGGAGGAGTATAGCAAGAAATCACTCGAACTCGAAATAAGCACCCTGCAATCCAAGTTGGATAAAGGTAAGCTAAGTAAGGATGAGCGGCTGAAAATCGAAACGGACTTAATCGATAAGCGTATATCGCTGCTTAAAACGCTAAAAAAGGAGGATGAGAAGGAGGCCGATGAGCGCAAGAAAAAGGATGAAAAACATGCCGAAGGGCTCTCGAAGCTAAACGATGTTGCCCAAAAGTATGGTATAAAGGCTACCGACGATAAAATTGCGCAGCTAAACGCGCAGGAGATGGCCGACATTGCGGCACTCGACACAGAGTTAGCCAATACAGATGAGTATGAGCAGGCAAAAAAAGGAATACACGATTACTACAACCAGCAGCGTAAGGAGGAGAATCTTAAACGCGACCAGCAAAACCAGCTCGATCACCTAAATGCCCTCGCTATTAACGCCACCACGCTCGATGGCGAGTATCAGTCTAAAGTCGAGCTCGAAAACCTACAGTTCGAACAGGATAAACTTCGGCTAGAACAGCAGCATCTTAGCACCGAATCGCTCGAAGCTCAGCATAAGCAGCGGGTGCTCTCGTTAGAGCAAAACTATACGCAGCAAAAAATGGCAGTTGCCCAGTCGGTAATGGGGGCAACATCTAACATGCTTGGCGCATTAGGAAACCTCTATTCGGCTCAAAAGGCCAAGGAGCTTAAGGCTGCCGGTAATGACGAGAAGAAGAAGGAGGAGATCATGCGCAAGTATGCCAAAAAGGAGCAGATGATTGCTGTTGGGCAGGCGCTAATCTCGGGGTCGATGGCGGTTATGCAAATTTGGGCAGGAAAAATCACCGGCAATCCGCTTATCGATACAATCATAAAGGGAGCATTAACCGCAGCACAGGTCGTAACAACAGGTATCCAACTCTCCGCCATCAAGCAGCAGCAATTCCGCGAGGGAGGTTATACCGCAGGTTCGCCATCCGATAATGATCCCGTTGGCGTCGTACATGCCAACGAGTTTGTGGCCACCGCCGATGCCAAGCGCAACCCCACCATTAAACCAATTCTCGATGTGCTCGATAAGGCGCAGCAGAATAAAACCATTCGCACGCTCGACATGCGTCAGGTGTTAGGTTCAGGTTTTCGCTCGGGAGGTTATACCGCAGGTTCGCCAGCCAGCGTAACCGTCAATCAGGATATGGGCACCATCCGCGAGGCTACCGAGGTAAACAAGCAGCTACTCGCTATCCTACAAAAGGGTATAAAGGCCGATGTCTCCATGATGGGTAAAACTGGACTTGTTGAAGCAGAGAAAGAATATACCGCTTGGGAATCTAACAGAAACTTTTAACTATGCTACGAGTTGTAATCTGTGGTACTTCGATAGATTTACCCAAAAAACCATCCATAACATTTGTGTACGAAAATCCATTCTTGCTTCAAGATAGGATACCTGTACCAGCATCGCTTAACTTCGAAATACCTCCTACGCCTAAAAACTTGTTGCTTTTTGGTAATCCCAACCGATTAACAGCTAAGCTCGATATTGCCGACAAGGAGGTAAAGGTATATTTTGGGCCTATCATCATTTTCGAAGGCGTTGCCGTATTTAACGGCTATAGTAAAGCTATAAAGCTAATGTTTCGAGGCGTTGCTTTTAGCAATTTACAAAAACCGTTAAGCAGTTTGCCCATGCACAAATATGTAATTGCACAGGGTAATAGGTGGAATTCAGGCGAAGCAAAAACAGGAGGGTGGGGTGATGTATATGAAAATTTAGTGATGTCGCAATTAAATGGAAATGGCGATTGGGTTTGTGTCCCTATACGATGCGGAGAAGGAACATCAGTTCAAGAAAATTATTTGAATTTCGGGCATGAGTTTGGGTATTATTCATCCGAAGTAACTACAGGGATCGATGAAAATGGTGGTTTTATGACAGGATATGGTTTACACTCGGCAACATATCCGTTCCCTCGAATAGGTTATGTGATCGATTGTATTTTTGGAACGAACCTGATTAATAATCCATTTAATTTAGGAGATCTGCGCAAGGTGTTAATGACAACATCTTATCATAAAGATTATCCTGGCATTATTGGTAACTGGAAACTAGGGTACTACTTTTTAGATAATAAAATGGTGCAATTTTCAGAAGAGTTGCCAAATGAGGAATTATCTTTTTCGATTAATTCGTTTATGCCTGACTATAATTCAGCGGCATTCGTTAAGAATATCCTTAAAAAATTTGGCTATACATGCTTTTCGACTAATCGCAAATTCGACATAAAACACAATAGTGCAATACTTAATGGCACCAAGGTTGTTAATTGGACAACTAAGTTAGTTGATGAACCATCTTCTACTGTTGATCCTAAAAAATTATTTACTCTTGAGATAGGAGGTAACGGTAACCACGAAAAAGAAGAAAATCCTTGTCGAGTCGAAAAGATTGTAGATATACTTAATGACGATTCTTGGGTAGATGGGAGTAAAACATTTTTTATCAATTCTACATCCGAAATATGGGAGGTCACAAAAACTCATGTAAAAGCAACCTCTAGTGCCGAATATAATTTTGAATTTGAGTTAAAAGATTCCGGTTTGTCAGGGTCGACAGTTGTTGTCGATGATGATAAAATTACAAAGTTTGCAATAAGTTCCGAGATCTCCCCTGTCGAAATGATTTGCGAGGCTTATATGTCTAGTTGGTGGTCAGATGGAGTTAGTAATTTGGAACATATGTGGTATATACCCACCATTGATGATAATCGGAAACTTAATACCAACATTCCTAAATTACTCTTATATGGGGGGATGGTTAACAATGTTAAAAAGCTATCATATCACAACTACGAACCTTACGCATTTGGCAGTAATCATAATGTAGATATGCATGGACATAAATTTTGCGATTTCTCGCTACATGTCGACGGGCAAGATGGCTTGATAAACAAATTTCATCTCGACTATAAGGCGTGGATAGAGCGCGATAAGCGCAAGCTTGATGCAACGATTAATTTATCGGCCATCGATATTCGAAACCTCGATATGAGTTTGAAGTATGAGCTTAAGAATAAGCATTATTTTACCGAAAAGGTTACAGTTACCGTGAATTTCGATTCAATTGAGCATGCCCGCGTATCGCTAATTGAGGCTTAAAGTGTCCTTTAACCCCCTCCATTCTATGTACACCTTGCAATCATCAAACCGACACCTAATGCACAAAGCACTCGAACCCCTAGTAGGATGCATTACTGCCATCATTACCATGACCTTTTGGCAAGACTTCCTATTCTCCATGCTCACCGCCTTTATGGGTGGTATTGTGGCCTATATCGCAAAAAAACTGTGCGACCATTTTTATAAAAAAATAAAAAGCCATGTCAAACTACGACGACAGCCTTAAGATAGTCCTCCGCACCGAGGGCGGCTACGTTAACGATCCCGACGACCCGGGTGGCGAAACCTATAGGGGTGTTGCCCGAAAGATGAACAGCCAGTGGAATGGATGGCTAGTTATCGACAGCCTAAAGAAGCAGTCGGGCTTCCCAGCCAACCTCAATAAAAATACCGAGCTGCAGGAGTTGGTAAAATTGTTCTACCAGGTCAACTACTGGAACCGCATTAAAGGCGATCAAATAAGCAATCAGGAGGTGGCTACCTCTATTTTCGACTTTGCGGTAAATGCAGGTGTTAGCACCAGCTCGTCGCTGGCCCAGCTGGTGGTTGGCTCTCCTCAAGATGGAGTTATTGGCAATCAATCCATCGCCCAAATCAACGCTTTCGATCCCGACCATTTTATAGCATTGTTTACGGTAGTAAAAATTGCTAGATACATCAGCATTGTAAAAAAACGACCAACCAGCAAAAAGTACTTCTACGGTTGGGTGTGTCGTGCCTTAGGCGAAAACTAAAAAACAGCTACAGTCATGAGATTTTTAAGCAACCTACTAACAGGCGGAGCCTCCAACCTGATCGACTCGGTTGGTAAGGTGGTCGATAACCTTGTTACCTCCAAGGGCGAGAAGATGCAGCTCGATAACGAGATGCGTAAGGCCGAACAAGCCTATACGCTGGATATGGCCAAACTCGGGCTGGCTGAAAAAAAAGCCGAACTCGAAGATGTGTCGAATGCCAGAACAACGGCGGCTACCATACAAACAAGTACCAACGCCACCAACCTATCGAAAAATACTGGACCATACCTGGCGCTTGGCACCGTTGGGCTTACGTTTATACTCTTTTTCGCGGTGCTATTTTTAAACAAGCAGCTGGTAGCGTCGAATACCAAGGATGTCGTTATTTATATCCTTGGAGCGCTATCGAGCATCATTGCCCAGGTGTTTTCGTTTTATTTTGGCTCTTCGCAAGGATCGCATGATAAACAGGGAATGCTAAACGCGCTAAGCTCTAACCGGTAGTAATTTTTTTGCTCTGCATTTTACATCGTTATGTCAGATTTGTACCCCTCAAGCAGCCCACACGCGAGTGCCGGCTGCTTTTTTTTGTCCTTTATTACCCCTTTGCTACGTGGTACTTTGCCGTCAAATAAGATCGCAAGCATGGCCTACTCAACAATATCTCAACCATCACCACTGTCGCTAAGCGGCAACATGCCCGATATCGTTTTATCGGCAAATGCCCAGGTTGCCTTTAAACTCAAGCGCGGTAACGAGGTGCTGCTCGACGAAGTTTACACCCCCGATGCCGATGCTAAGATCATTATCCCACTCAAGTCGATTGTAGAGATGTGGCTGTCGGTGCAGTTGCCATCAACCGACAGCTTCGAGCAATCGCAGCTAGCAACCGATTTTATTGCCGAACTCGACGGTACCGCCACCACCTACCGCGTGGTAAAGGGCGGTATCGATGCACCATCGGTCGATGCTACCGCCTTTTTAAAGGGAAACTGGCTCACTTGGCAGCCACAAAGCAAGGCCGTAAAATATAACGATCCCGAATGGCTCACCTACTACGCCACCGAGGCCGTTACCGTAAAGGCAAAAGGCTACAAGTCCGATGGTACCTCGCAAACCATCTCGCTAGCCTCGCTACCTGCAGGTAAAGCGTACTCGCTAAACGTGCAGTATGCTCACCTACTTAGCCTATTCGCCAACTCCCCATCGTACATCGACGTTTGGGTCGAAAGCGCCTCCGCCGTGCGGCTAACCTTCATACAGCGCTACATCCTCACCAACGACTTCGACGAGTTCGACGATCTGTTTTTGTTCGCCAACAGCCTCGGTGGGCTAGATACCATCCGCTTTAACGGCACCCTCTCAAAAACCAACGAGAGCGTAGCCTCGTCGGCACTTTTTGGCGAAGATACCTTGGAGTATGACATTGATATAAACAACTCTTACTCCAAAAACTCGGGTTACTTCGCCACCGAACGGCACCAATGTTGGGCCGAAGAGTTTATCAACTCCATTAGGCGTTACCATATCAGCAACGGCAGCATCAAACAGGTGGCGGTCAAAAAGAGTGAGGTAAAATCTACTGCCGGTGATCTAAACGCCTTTACCTTCACGTTCAATTATACCCGGCAAACCAAACTGCTTAATCTGCCTCGAGCCGAGGTACTACCCGAAGTCCTAGAATTTGTTGATCCAGCAGGTAACCTTTTTTTTTTAGCACCGAGGCTCGCGGAGTACCCACGTGCAGCACTCGATAATTCCTTCTTATTTATTGTTCAAAACCCTTATGAGAGTGAATTTCGCGTAGCCTCTGCCTCCGATTTTCTACAATATCTACGTGGCGAAGGTATTACGCCGCAAACACCTGTGCCTATAGCCTCGTACACTACACGCGGCACGGTAATGGTCGATAAAGCTACATTGAACATAAGCCCAGAAGGAGTCTTATCCGTAAAAGTAGGGGACGGCATTATCGACGCCTACACGAAGTCGGAATCTGATAATAACTACTACTCGAAAACGTACACCGACAGCCTACTACAGTATAAGGCAAACAAGGCAACCACGCTAGCTGGTTATAACATTACCAATGCCTATACAAAGACAGAGAGCGACACGGCTTACGTCAAGTATCAATCCCCAACCACCCCCACACCCCAAACAATCTACGGTGACATACGTGTAATAGGTAAGATA